>DASTDQ010000242.1:0-2380 GCA_035710305.1 Vicinamibacterales bacterium
CGGTATGGCGGGTCGACGCCCGTGGCGGAAGGGGTCGAATCGGTTGCGATCCTGCCGCTGTCCAACACCAGTGGGGATCCCGAGGCCGAGTACCTGTCCGACGGCATCACCGAAAACGTGATCACCCGTCTCTTGCGCGTCCCTCGTTTGAGGGTGATTGCGCGAGACTCCGTCTATCGTTACAAAGGCCAGGCAGTCGATCCTCAGCAGGTCGGGCGTCGCCTGGGCGTCCAGGCCGTTCTGACCGGAGCACTCGAGCTGCGCGGCGACGCATTTTCACTCGATGCGCAGTTGATCGGTGTACCCGACGGACGCCGGTTGTGGCGCGAGCACTACGATCGACCTTTGAGCGATCTTCCGCTCCTTCAGGCGGAGCTGGCACAGGAGATTGCCAAGGGCTTGCAGTTGCGCATCTCGCCGGAGGAGCGCACGCGATTCAGCCAGAACGACACGCACAGCCCAGAGGCGTATTCGCTCTACCTGAAAGGGCGCTACTTCTGGAACAGGCGGACCACCACCGATCTCCGGAAGAGCATCGGGCACTTCAGCCAAGCGGTTGAGCGCGATCCACTCTTTGCCCTTGCCTACGCCGGACTGGCGGATGCGCACGGCCTGTTGACCGAATACCATGCCTCCCCCGCGTATGAGACCTACCTGGAGGCGAAGGACGCCGCCGAGAGGGCGCTTGCGATCGATCCGGACCTGGCGGAAGCCCACGCATCACTGGCGTACGTCAAACAGTTCTACGAATGGGACTGGGCCGGCGCCGAAGCGGAGTTCAAACGGGCGATCGAGCTGAACCCCAATTACGCGACCGCGCACCAGTGGTACGCCGAATACCTGTCCGCCATGGGCCGCCACGCAGAGGCCCTCGCTGAGATTCGACGGGCGCTCGACATCGACCCCATCTCGCTCATCATCAATTCCGTAGAGGCCAACCTGCTCTACATGGCGCGCCGGTACGACGAGGCCATTCAGAAGAGCTACAGCGTGATCGACATGGACCCGAACTTCCCGGAGGCCTACGAGTACCTCAAACGCTCCTACGACCAGACGCGCGCCTACGGTGAGGCGATCGCGGCGAGGCAAAAGCGCAGAGCAATCCTGGGGCTCGACACCCGAATAACGCCGGCGCTACGCGCGGCGGCGTCGACCACCAGCAACCGAGTCTACTGGCGAAGCAGGCTCGAGCAGGAGCTCCAGGAAGGAAAGACGGAGGGCCTTCAGGCGTTCGAGATGGCGGAGCTCCATGCGCAGTCCGGCGACACGGATGGCGCGCTGGATTGGCTGGAAAAGGCGTGCGCTGACGACGACTTCATGATCATGTACATCAAGGTGGCGCCCAACCTCGATTTACTGCGTTCCGAACCGAGGTTCAAGGCCCTGATCGCGAGAAGCTGTCGAGTGCAGTAGCACTACGCGTCTCCACTGCCACGCCCATCGCCGCTCAATTCGCGGTACAGCCACCCCTTGGCAATCGCCCACTCGCGTTTGACCGTGGCGGGAGACGAACCGAGGACCGCGGCCGTCTCCTCGACGGTCAAGCCGCCGAAGAACCGCATTTCGACGATGCGCCCTTGATCGGGATCGAGCTGTTCGAGCTTCTGGAGCGCGCGATCGAGATCGATGGCGTCGACGATGTCGACCGACGCTTCCGGCGAGGGCATCGCATCGGTCAATTCGGCCGGCGTGTCGCCGCTTCCGCGCTTCTGTCGTAATCGCCGCCGCGCGTGATCCACCAGAATTCGACGCATCAACTGCGCCGCGAGGGCAAAGAAGTGCCCCCGGTTCTGCCAGTCGATCTGCCGCTGGCCGAACAGCTTGACGTACGCCTCGTTGACCACAGCGGTGGTCTGGAGGCGGTCGTGCCGCCATTCCCGGGTCATTTGGCGGGATGCCAGCGTGTGGAGTTCGTCGTGCACAAGCGGGATCAGGCGCTCGAAGGCGTCCTGGCTCCCACCCTGCCACTGGTGGAGCAGACGCGTGATCTCCGCCGCGCCGGCCGGCTCGCTCATGACCGCGAAACGCCCCGAGTGTATGCACAGCGGTGGCTCACGTCAAAATCGGTCTTGAGCCCCTTTTGTCCCGGACGGCGCGTACCCCCAGCATGAGGATGACCTGTCGTTTCGCCCACTCGGACTGGACCCGCCGCGTCTCGCGCGTCATCGTGGCCATCGCTGTTCTGATCAGCACGATCGGAATCGTGGTGGTTTACCCAGGATCTCAGAGCCTTTCCAGCCCGGCCGACGGAACCATGGATTCAGCGTTCAATGCCGGCGGTGTGGGACCGAATAGCGATGTGTTGGCGGTGGCGATGCAGCCCGACGGAAGAATCGTCATCAGCGGCTTCTTTACCAGCTACAACGGCGACTTCGCTGCG
>DASTDQ010000243.1:0-2150 GCA_035710305.1 Vicinamibacterales bacterium
CATCAGGAACAGGCAAGGAACAACGATCACCGCTCCACTCATGCTGCCTCCCGCGGTTCTTCCCCCGCTGACGATACAACGAAGGTGACGGGACGGCAGTTAACAGGGCTAAGATCTCCACGTGCCCGTCATCGTCTCCGCCGCTCGCATCCCCACTGGCAAGTTCCTGGGGGCGCTCAAGGATCACACGGCTCCGCAGCTCGGGGCCATCGTGGTCCGCGAGGCAGTGCGTCGAGCCGGCATCGACCCGGCCCTCGTTGACGAATGCATCATGGGCAACGTGGTCTCGGCGGGCCTCGGCCAGGCGCCGGCCCGGCAAGCCGCGCTCAGGGGAGGACTTCCGGACAGCGTGGCCGCGATGACGATCAACAAAGTGTGCGGCTCGGGCCTCAAGGCCGTCATGCTCGCGGCGCACGCGATCGCCGCCGGCGATGCGCATGTCGTGGTCGCAGGCGGCATGGAGTCGATGAGCAACTGCCCCTATCTGCTGCCCGGCGCACGCCAGGGGCTGCGGATGGGCCACGGGCAGGTCGTCGACTCGATGATCAACGACGGCCTGTGGTGTGCGTTCGAGGAATGGCACATGGGAAACGCGGGAGAGGTCGTTGCCGAGGAGTACGGCGTCGACCGGAGGGCGCAGGACGAGTTTGCGCTCGCAAGCCACAGGAAGGCCGCAGAGGCCGCCTCCTCGGGCCGCTTTCGCGCCGAGATCGTCCCGGTGGCCATCCCGCAGAAGAAGGGCGACCCGGTGATCTTCGACCGGGATGAATCGGTGCGCCCCGACACGAGCATCGAAGCGCTGGCGGCCCTGCGCCCCGCGTTCAAGGCGAACGGCACCGTCACGGCCGGCAACGCCCCACCCGTGAGCGACGGTGCAGCCGCTCTCGTCGTGATGTCTGAACAGCGTGCGCGTGAACTGCGTGTCACCCCCCTCGCACGGATCGTCGGTCAAGCCACGAGCGGACTGCCGCCGAAGTACCTGCTGATGACGCCGGTCGAGGCGATCCGGCGGGTACTGATGAAAGCCGGATGGTCGCTGGGCGACGTGGATCTCTTCGAGATCAACGAGGCGTTCTCGGCCCAGCTCGTCGCCGTGATGTCGCAGCTCGGGATCGGCCCCGAAAAGGTCAACGTCAACGGCGGCGCCGTCGCGATGGGTCACCCGATTGGCGCGAGCGGGGCTCGCATCCTCACGACCCTGCTGTATGCGCTCGAACAGCGAGGCCTGCGCCGAGGCGTCGCGGCGCTCTGCCTGGGCGGCGGCAACGGTGTAGCGCTCGCGGTAGAAAGGGCCTAGCAGAATCAGCATCGCCTCCCCTCTTTTCGGGCGTGCGATTCCTGCGACGCGCGGCGTGAGAGGCGAAAGTCAGGCTGTTCCGTAAGTCATTGATAAGGCTGGCTGGACTCCATGTCTGGTTCACATATTTTCGCTTGACTTTCGCGTGGCACGTCCCTAGGATCGACCCGGGCCGTGACCTTCTCTGTCACACCACCAAGCCACCATCGAGGCACCCCGCCGCGCGGCTGTGCGCGACGGGGACCCCGCTCCAGCCACGGCCACAACGCCAAGGAGACCGCATGCCGCTCGAAGACGTGAAGGAACGCAGCAAGGCCATCGACATCGCCGTCGGTCAGATCGAAAAACAATTCGGCAAGGGCTCGATCATGCGCCTCGGGCAGCGCAACGCGATTGCCCCAATCGAGGCCATCTCGACCGGAGCCATCAGCATCGACTACGCGCTCGGGGTTGGCGGGCTCCCCCGCGGCCGGGTGACGGAGATCTTCGGCCCGGAATCATCGGGCAAGACAACGCTCGCGCTGCAGGTGATCGCCGAGGCGCAGCGCGGTGGAGGCATGGCGGCGTTCGTGGACGCCGAACACGCGCTCGACGCGCAGTACGCGCAGAAGCTTGGCGTCGATCTGGAGAACCTGCTGGTCTCGCAGCCGGATAACGGCGAGCAGGCTTTGGAGATCGTCGAGGTCCTCATCCGCTCGAACAGCGTTGACGTCGTCGTCGTGGACTCGGTCGCCGCGCTCGTGCCGAAAGCCGAAATCGAAGGCGAGATGGGCGAGGCCCAGATGGGGCTCCAGGCGCGGCTGATGTCGCAGGCGCTGCGCAAGCTCACAGGGGTGGTCTCGAAGTCGAAGAC
>DASTDQ010000244.1:0-4711 GCA_035710305.1 Vicinamibacterales bacterium
TCGAGCAAGATGAGCCAGGCCATCAGGAAGCGCCGCGGATTCGAGCCCTACATTCTGCTGCTGGAGCTGGAAGACATCGAAAGGGCGATTCGGAAGAACCCGTTTCCCGAAGCGGCAAGCGATCCGAAGGCGTTGCACGCCGGGTTCCTGGCGTCCAAACCGGAGACGCCGGATCTCGAGGCGCTCGAAAGCCTCAAGAGCGGCAGCGAGCGATTCCGGCTCATCGATCGAGTGTTCTACCTCCATGCCCCGGACGGGATCGGTCGCTCGAAGCTGGCTGCCAAGGCGGAGAAACTGCTCGGTGTGCCGATGACGGTTCGCAACTGGAGAACCGTGTGCACGATCCGCGACATGGCGCGGACGTGAGCCTCGCCGGGATAGCACGGGCGGAGCCCTTGACTAGTTCGAGGAGGACGCGACGGCGGGAACCTCCACTCGGCGGGCCTTGAAGTTCAGCACCAGCCTGATGTCGTCGTCCACGCTGAGCAATCCCATCACCTTGGGGATCGCCAGGCCGAACTTCGCGAACTGAAATCGCGTCGTCGCCTCGCCGGAGACCGCCCCGGGCGCGAACGTAGCCGCCACGTCCCAGGCCAGTTCCGTCGTCACACCGTGGACGGTCATGTCGCCAATCAGCTTGAAGCCCGCTTTGCCCGATGAAGGGATCGGCGAGGGCAGCCCCTCCTGTCGCCGCGGGACGAACTCGGCCATCGGGAACTTGCTCGTGTGCAGCGTGTTCTGACGCAGGAAGTTGTCGCGGCGATCGGCGTCGCTCTGCAGATCGCGCAGGTCAACCGTCAGCTTCGATCCCGGCGCGATCGCGCCGCCGGGGCCGACGACGATGGCGCCCGTCAGTGAGTCGGTTCTGCCGACGGCGTCGTTCGGGAAGTTCAGCCGAGCGAGCTGTTCACGGACGCGGTACTCCGCGGTCGAGCCTGCCGTGATCTCGATACGTGTCGAGCCCGTGGGCGCCTGGGACTGCAGAGGCGCGGGGAAACACAGGGCCATCCATGCGATAGCGCCGAGTGCGACGACGCGTCCAAACCGTGCTGTCGTGTTCATATCCAGGACCGGAATCTGTTAGGCTTCGGACCACAATGTCCGCTCGTGTCTTGGCTTACGTCGGGTCGAGCCTGCTTGTTTACGCTTCCATCAGCTCGGCCGCCGAGAGCGACGCTCGACTCGCCGAGGCGGCGCGCCGCGAGGACCGCGCTGCCATTCGCACGCTGCTGGCGCAGAAGGCCGAGGTCAACGCGCCGCTGGCCGACGGGTCCACGGCCCTTCACTGGGCGGTGCAGGCCGACGATCTCGAGACCGTGAACCTCCTGCTCGAGGCCGGCGCGAACGCCACGCTCGCAAACCGGTTCGGCGTGACGCCGCTGCACGTCGCCACGTCCAACGGCAACAGCGCCATCCTCGCGCGTCTCCTGCGGGCTGGCGCCGATCCGGACGCGAGAGATGCGAGCGGCGAGACGCTGCTCGTCATGGCGGTGCGAGCCGGCAACCTCGACTCGGTGGCATCGCTCGTCGAGCGCGGCGCATCGGTGAACGCCGCCGACACGGCGACGAAGCAGACGCCGCTCATGTGGGCCGTCCGCTCGAATCAGGCAGCGGCGGCGAAGCTCCTCATCGAGCACGGTGCCGACGTGAACGCCGCCACGCGCGTGGGCGCGACGCCGCAATGGACGCCGCCCAATGCCGGCGGCGGTTCGCACGGGCTCGGCATCATTCGCGGCGGCTGGCCGGAGCGCGGCTCGCGCGCGGCGGTCCCCGGCGCGATGACAGCGCTGCTCTACGCCGCGCGCGACGGGCATCTGCCGCTGGCGCGGCTGCTGCTCGACGCCAGGGCAGACGTCAACCTCGCCGAAGCCAACGCCATCTCGCCGCTGCTCATGGCGATCACGAACGACCACATGGACGTGGCCCGCCTGCTCGTCGAGCGCGGCGCCGATGTCAACGCCGCCGACTTCTGGGGGCGGACGCCGCTCTTCTCGGCCGTCGAGATCCGCAACCGCGATTACACCAGGGGCAACGAGCACGGGATCGATCGCGCCGCGGCGCTCGAGATGGTGAAGCTGCTCCTCGACCGGGGCGCCAACCCGAACGCCAGGACGAAAGAGATCCCTCCGATTCGACGGTGGGTCACCTCGCTCGGCGACCTGACCTGGATCAACATGATCGGGCAGACGCCGTTCATCCGGGCCTCGATGTCGGGCGACATCACGACGATGCGCCTCCTGCTGGAGAGGGGGGCGGACCCGAAGATCACCACGGTTGGCGGAACGACGGCGCTCGTGACTGCCGCGGGCGGCAACGTCGCCGTGCAGCAGTCATTCGTCGAGTCGAGGGAATCGTCCATGCAGGCCGTCAAGCTGTGCCTCGAGCTCGGCATCGACGTGAACGCCGCGAACGAGACCGGCTTCACTGCGGTCATGGGCGCGGCCAACAAGGGATGGGACGACATTCTCGAGGTGCTGCTCCAGGCGGGCGGCCGCCTCGACGTCGCGGACGCGCAGGAGCGGACACCGCTTCGCTGGGCGAAGGGCGAGTTCATCGCGCTGCACCCGCCGGAAGAGAAATCCTCGACGGTTGCGCTCATCGAGAAGTACACGAAGGAACGGGCTGGCCGTAGCCGATGACGAGAAAAGCCGTCCTGCTGTCGGCCTCCGTCCTGGTCGTCGCCGCCGTCCTCGGTGGTCACGCGCAGGTCAGGCCCGATACGACGTCGGTGCGCGATCAGGCGCTCGTGGACAAGTACTGCGTGACCTGTCATAGCGAGCGAACGAAGTCGGGCAACCTGACTCTGGCCGGGCTCGATGCCACCAGGCCCGGCGACCATCCGGAGACGTTCGAGAAAGTCGTCAGGAAAGTGCGAGCCGGGCTGATGCCTCCGGCGGGCCTGCCGCGCCCGGACCGTGCGGCCCTCGACGGTTTTGCGGCCAGCCTCGAAGCCGGGCTCGATCGCGCTGCCGCGTCGAGGCCCAACCCCGGCAGCCCCGGGCTGCACCGGATGAACCGCACCGAGTACGGCAACGCCATCCGCGATCTCCTGGATCTCGACGTGGACGTCGCGACGCTGCTGCCCGCGGACGATTCGAGCGAGGGGTTCGACAACATCGCGGATGCCCTGCGCGTGTCGCCCGCGCTCGTCGAGCGGTACACGTCCGCGGCCGTCAAGATCAGCCGGCTCGCCGTCGGCAACATGCTGCTCACGGCGTCGACGGTCACCTACCGCGTGCCCGGTGATCTGTCGCAATCAGGTCACCTCGATGGTCAGCCGCTCGGCACGCGCGGGGGGACGCTCGTCGAACACACGTTTCCGCTCGACGCCGAGTACGCCTTCAAGATCCGCGTGAGAGGCGCGGCCATCGGCCTGGCGGCGGCGAACCTGGGCGGCGAGGAGATCGAGTTCTCCATGGACGGCGAGCGGATCCGCCTGGTGCCGGCGACAGCCACGATCGATCTCAAGCTGCCGATGAAAGCCGGTCCCCACACGCTGGGCGTCACGTTTGTCCGGAAGGCGCCGGCGGGCGCGGACGAGGTCTGGGGTGTGTACGCGACCAACTCGGGCGTCCAGAGCGTGGCCATTACCGGGCCGCTCGCGCCATCGGGACTGGGCGACACGCCAAGCCGGCGCCGCATCTTCGTGTGCCGTCCCGTCGAAGGCGAGGACGCCGGGTGCGCGCGGCGCATTCTCAGGACGATCGCGCGGCGCGCGTTCCGCCAGCCGTTGACCGACACCGACCTTCAGATGCTGAACGACTTCTACGAGTCGGGCCGGCAGAACGGCGGCTTCGACGCCGGCATCGAGCAGGGGCTCGCGCGAATCCTCGTGGATCCCCGCTTCGTCTTCCGCCTCGAGCGGGAGCCTGCCGGCGCCGTTCCCGGCCGGCCGTATCGCGTCTCGGATCTGGAGCTGGCCTCCCGTCTCTCCTTTTTCCTCTGGAGCAGCATTCCAGACGAGGAGTTGCTCGACGCGGCAATCGCGGGAACGCTGCACGAGCCGGCGGTCCTGGAACGCCAGACGCGCCGCATGCTGGCCGATCCCAAGGCGGACGCGCTGGTCAGCAGCTTCGGCGGCCAGTGGCTCTTCCTGCGCGAGCTGAAGAACGCCCGCCCCGAGACGTCGGGCTTCTCCGAGAACCTGCGGCAGGCCTTCCGTCGCGAGACCGAGATGCTGCTCGCGAGCATCATGCGTGAAGACCGGAGCGTGATCGACCTGCTCGACGCGGACTACACGTTCGTGGACGAGACGCTCGCGCGCCACTACGGCATCCCGAACGTGCGCGGCAGCCGGTTCCGCCGAGTGCCGGTCGCGAGCGATGCGCGCCGCGGCCTGATCGGGCACGGGAGCTTTCTGCTGGTCACCTCGGTGGCCAACCGCACCTCGCCCGTGTCGCGCGGCAAGTGGGTGCTCGAGAACCTGATGGGAGTCCCGCCACCGCTGCCGCCGCCCAACGTGCCTTCCATCGACGAAAGCCCGGAGGCCGCCAAGGCCTCGTCGCTCCGGCAGAAGCTCGAGGTTCATCGCGGCAACCCGGCCTGTTCGGCGTGCCACCGCATCATGGACCCGATCGGGTTCACGCTCGAGAACTTCGACCTGGTCGGACGATGGCGCACGACCGACGGCGGCGTGCCGATCGACGCGACGAGTCAGCTCTTCGACGGCACGTCGCTCGACGGCCCGGCCAGCCTGCGGCGGGCGCTGCTG
>DASTDQ010000245.1:0-2518 GCA_035710305.1 Vicinamibacterales bacterium
GCATTTCTACGGGGTCGTGCTGGGCCTTCCGGAGGTCGCGCGGCCGCCGTTCGATTTCGGCGGCGCGTGGTACCGATTCGGCGATCGCCAGCTTCACCTGATCGTGCATCCGCCGACGCTGACGATGCGCCGCACGAGGGAGATCGACGCCCGCGACGGGCACCTCGCCCTGCGCGTGCGCAGCTACCGGCAGGCGGTCGAGCATCTGCGCGCGCACGGCGTGGAGTGCCTCGAAAGACCGCGAAATCTCACCCCCTGGCCGCAGGCCTACGTGACAGACCCCGACGGCAACGTCATCGAGCTCAATGCCGAGCGGCTGGATGAGTAGAGCGCGGGCTTCAGCCCGCGCGGGTAAGCCGGGAGCCCGAAGCCAGTAGCCCGTAGACCGGAGAGTTCCATCGTTGTAGCATTCTCCGAGATCGAAAAGGAGACCACCCATGAGGATCCGGGTTTTAGGCCTTGTCGCCGTCGCCGTTGCTGCGGTAGTCGGGCTCGGGGGGGCCATTGGCGAGGCGCAGTCGTCTCGCAGCAGTGGAGCCAAGCCCGCGCCGGCGCCGCGCACGCCGTGGGGACACCCGGATCTGCAAGGCACCTGGGACTACCGGACGATCACGCCGCTCGAGCGAGCGCGCGAGCTCGGCACGCGCGAGTTCTATACAGAGGAAGAGAAGAAGACGCTCGAGGCACGCGCCGGCCGGCGGATGGACGGCCCGCCCGAGGAGGTTCGCCCGGGCCTCACGCACGCGCAGTACGCGACCGATCCGGGGCGCTTCGTCGCCGACGGCAATCGCACGTCGCTCGTCGTCGATCCGCCAGACGGAAGGATTCCACCCATAACGGCCGAAGGCCGCGCCCGGCAGGCTCGCGCGCCTGCCCGTAACAATACCGTCAACGCGTCGTGGCTCGACCGTGGCAACCAGGAGCGCTGCATCACCTACGGGTTGCCGAGCGCCAGCCTGCCGACGCTGTACAACAACAACATCCAGATCGTGCAGTCGCCGGACAGCGCCGTGATCGTGCACGAGATGATTCACGAGGCACGGGTCGTTCCGCTCGATGGCCGTTCGCGGCTCAACGAGAACGTCCGCGGGTGGATCGGATTCACGCGCGGCTGGTGGGAAGGCGACACGCTGGTCGTCGAGACGACGAATTTCAACGGCAAGAACAGCTACCGGGGGTCGACGACCGGCCTCCACCTGGTCGAGCGTTACACACGCGTCGCCGAGGACCGGCTCGAGCTCCGGCTGACGGTGAGCGACCCGACGACCTGGGAGCGGCCGTGGACCGTGCTGCTGCCGATGCGGCCGACCGAAGGCGAGTTGATCGAGTACGCGTGCCACGAACACAACCTGAGCATGTTCAACCTCCTCGAGGTTGCACGTGACGCAGAGAAGGCAGCCGCCTCGGGCCGGGCACCGGTGTCGCAACCGGAGCGTTGATCCGGGTTTACTAGCAGGGGACCAGGAGCCATGGATAGAGCACCAGTCATCGCGTTTGCCGCCATCATGGTCGCGAGCCTCGCCTCGCCGGTTCGCGGGCATCATTCGTTTGCCGCGGAGTTCGACGCCAACCAGCCGATCACCCTCAAGGGTACGGTGACGAAGATGGAGTGGGTGAACCCTCACACCTGGATGCACATCGACGTCAAGAACCCGGACGGTACGGTGACCAAGTGGATGATCGAGGGGGGCACGCCCAATACGCTCGTGCGCCGCGGCTTCACGAAGGCGTCGCTGCTGCCGGGCACCGAGATCACGATCCAGGGGTATCGCGCGAAGAACGGCGCCAATCGCGCCAACGGCGCGGACATGATCCTGCCCGACGGCCGGCGGCTCTTCCTGGGCTCGTCGGGCACGGGCGCACCGAAGGACCCGGGCGACGGGCGATAGAGCGGGGTTTTCACCGGCGCGTTCGCGGCGAAACGACTGATGTCTGCCATCGACAGGAGCAGCCGGCGGCGGCTGCTCCAGCTGATTGCCTCCAGCTCTCTTCTCCCGTATCTCGGCCTGCCCGACGCCTGGTCGCGCGCCGCGGCCGCACAGCTTTCACCGTCGTCCGCGACAGGCGACCTGATTACGAGCGCCGCTGAAGCGCTGTCCGTCCTCGACTTCGAGCCGGCGGCCCGCGCGAAGGTCCCCGCGTGGCACTGGGCGTGGCTGTCGACCGGCGGCGACGACGGCGGAACGATCCGGGCAAACCGTGAGGGCTTCGAGCGCTATCAGCTCCGCGCCCGTCGTCTCGTCGACGTCAGCAAGACGGATATGTCGGTGCGCCTCTTCGGTCGCTCCTGGGAGACGCCGATCTTTCTCTGCCCGGTGGCCGGCCATCGCACCTACAACGCGCAGGGCGAGCTCACCACGGCGCGCGCGGCCAGATCCAGGCGCCACCTCCAGGTCTTGTCGACGATGACGACGACCGCGGTGGAGCAGGTGAACGAGGCGCGTGGAGAGCCCGTGTGGTTTCAGCTGTATCACCGGGACGACTGGGGCCAGACGCGCGAGCTGCTGAAGAGAGTCGA
>DASTDQ010000246.1:0-2090 GCA_035710305.1 Vicinamibacterales bacterium
CAGGCGCCACCTCCAGGTCTTGTCGACGATGACGACGACCGCGGTGGAGCAGGTGAACGAGGCGCGTGGAGAGCCCGTGTGGTTTCAGCTGTATCACCGGGACGACTGGGGCCAGACGCGCGAGCTGCTGAAGAGAGTCGAATCAGCGGGCTGCCCGGCGCTGGTCTTCACCGTGGACCTGCTGGGCGGCCGCAACATGGAGCAGTTCAACCGCGTCTTCCGCCAGAACCGGCAGCAGTGCGCCGCGTGTCATGTGAACGGCGAACCGCTCACGGACCTGAGCCACCGGCCGATGGTCAATGCGCTCGCGAAGCCCGCGACACCGCGGCCGGAGATCGGGACGCCCACCTGGGACTACGTCAAGCGCCTGAAAGACGCGACCGGCATGAAGCTGCTCGTCAAGGGGATCGTCACGCGCGAAGACGCGGAGCTGGCGATCCAGAACGGCGTTGACGGCGTGTACGTCTCCAATCATGGCGGGCGTGCCGAGAACAGCCTGCGCGCGACGATCGAGTGCGTGGCCGACGTGGCGGCCGGCGTCAAGGGCCGCGCGCCCGTGCTGGTGGACGGCGGCTTCAGGCGCGGAACGGACGTCTTCAAGGCGCTCGCGCTCGGTGCAACGGCCGTTGGCGTGGGCCGCCCGTACATGTGGGGCCTGGCCTCGTTCGGTCAGGAAGGCGTCGAGGCCGTGCTCGACATCCTGCGCCGGGAACTGCAGCTCATCATGCGGCAGTCCGGCACGACCTCCGTCGCCGCCATCGGCTCGAACTACATCGTCCAGCGATAGAGCCGTTTGGTGGGTTGGCTGACCCTTCCCGGGTTCGTAGGTGAACGTAATCCGGCTCGCGTCACCATCCAGGGACATGTGAAAGCGCCTCGTCCAGGACCGGTGCGCGCCCGAGCGTGAGACGATTGAGATGGTGAGACAGTCATGATACGATGAGCCATGTCCGAGGCGATGATGACGGTGGAACAAGCTCGCCGTGCGCTCGGCGTCTCGCGAGCGACGGTCTGGCGGCTCATCCAGCGCGGTGAGTTGCCGAGCGTCCGCCGCAGTGGGCGCCGCCTCGTACAAGCCAGCGCGATCCGCACGCGCACGGTCCGCCGCAGCACGCGCGATATCCCGGCCTTCTCACACGATCATCCGATCTTCCGCCTCGTCGGCGCCGGGCGGGGCGGCGGCAGGACACCTGGCGCACGCGACAAGCACGCGGTCCTCGACCGGTGACCCGGAGCGTCCTCTGGGACTCGAGCGCCGTCCTGGCCCTGCTGGACGCAGACGACGCCGATCATGCCCGGGCCGTCTCCGTGGCTCGCGACATCGCGTCCGACAGGCGGCCCAGCTTCATCACCAACTACGTCGAAGCCGAAGCGCACGCGCTGCTCGTGCGGAAACTGGGAAGGGTGGTTGCCCGTCAGTGGCTGCTGACGGGCGGGTTGCCGGTGGTTCGTGTGCTTCCCTCGGAGGAGCAGCGAGCCAGGGAGATTCTGGCTCGATACGCCGACAAGGACTGGACGCTGTGCGACGCGATCTCGTTTGCCGTGCTCGACGTCCGCCGGATCAGACGGGCGTTCACCTTCGACCACCACTTCCGGCAGTACGGCCGGATTCAGGTTCTCGGCCTGGAATGAACTGGCCTCCAGCGGACGATCACAACGTGAGCGGCTCGATGGACACGATCGTCTTCGCGACGATGGCGCGCATCGCGCAACTCGTCTATCAGACCGGCTTTTCGATCGCGAACGACGAGCGCGCGCTCCTGCGCGACAACAAGGGGCCGCGAACCGGCTTTGGTTCGAAGGCAGACGTGATCCGCTGACGGTCAAGGAACCCTCCCGCCGCTCATTGACAACCTCGGCGGCGAGAATGTAGCGTCACCTCGCATGCTCGTCTACGGGGCCATCGCGGTCTTCGGCTTCCTCGTGCTCCTGATTCTGCTCGTTGCCGGCGATTTCTCTGGCGATCACGACATCGGCGGCCACGACATCGGCGGCCACGAGGCGCCGGGCGACCTCGGACACGACGGCGGAGGCATGAGCGTCTTCAGCGTCCGCGTCATGGCGTCGTTCGTGACGGCGTTCGGCGTCGG
>DASTDQ010000247.1:0-2940 GCA_035710305.1 Vicinamibacterales bacterium
ATGAGGCCGATCGCGCCTCGATCGAGCAGGCTTCTCAACACACCCGAGGCGCCAACGAGCCGGTCGTGCGAGTTGGTGCCGTGAAACAGCTCGTCGAGCAGGAACAGCAGCGGCCGGGGTCCGAGCGACAGGTCTGCCAGCTCGCGAATGCGCGTGATCTCGGCGTAGAAACGCGATCGCCCCTCGAGCAGCGAGTCCTGTATTCGAAGCGTCGCGCCGACGGCCAGCGGTGAGATCCGCAGCGCACGCGCGCGGACCGGGGCCCCGGCGAGCGCAAGGACCGTGTTGAGGCCGACCGTCCGCAGCAGCGTGCTCTTGCCCGACATGTTCGACCCGCTCACCACGAGCAGCCCCTGGTCCTTGTCGAGCCGCACGTCGTTCGGCACCGACCGCGTGGCCGGCAACAGCGGGTGGCCGAGCCCGACGCCGTCGAACACGGCCGAAGGCCCGGCGCCATCCGGCGAGACAATCTGCGGAAACGGATCGCCAGGGTGCTCGAACCGGTAGGCCGAGAGCGACGAGAACGCCTCGAACTCGGCGACCCCGTCGAGCCATCCCCGGATGTGGCGGCCGTGCCGGCTCCGCCACGCTTCGATGGCCCAGGCGATGTGCGTGCCCCACAGGAACAGGACGGACACGATCGCGAAGATCAGGTTGTGCTGCCAGTCATGGAATTCGACGAGCCGGTGCAGCGCTCGAATCGCAGACGAGGCGCGGCCGTCCTCTGCCGCAATCGCGCGACGGAGCGCGACCAGGCGCTCGGAGGCAAATTGCTCGCGCTCGAGCCGCTCGAGGAGGTGGCGCAGGATGTCGAGATCGCGCGCCGCCGCAGCGGCCTGGTGCAGGGCTCGGTCGACGCGGCGCTGCATCGGCCCCGCAAAAGCGACCTGAACGGCCAGGGCCACGAGCAGCGGGAGTTCGCTGCCGCCGGCGAGCCAGGTGATCACCGTCACGGTGACGATCGCCGTCATCGCGGCCAGGAGCCAGCGCACCCAGGGCGGCGTGAGAATCCTCGGGGACTCGGCCCAGGCGGCGAGATTGTCCGCGTGCACCCCTGCTCTGACATCGGTGCCGGCCAGCGACAGCGCTTCGCGCAGGTCGAGCGCCGGCGTGAGCTCCGCCACACCCTCCTGGCGTACGGCGATTTCCGATGGCGCCGCCGGCGCCTTCAACCAGCCGGCCAGGGTGCGTTCTCCCGCCAGCGTTCGTGCGATCGAGAGCAGCTCGAAGAGCGACGCGTGGCCGAACAGGTCGAGATCGTTGGCGTAGAAATGCCGGTCGTCTCGGAAGCGGTCGCCGGCTTCGCCGGTTCCGGGCCACCGGTCCTCGATGCGAGCCAGGCCCCGCTCGTAAAACGTGATGGCCCTCGCCGCGGAGTCGCGCGCGCGAATCACCAGCTCGTGCCGCCGGATCAGGACGACGAACGCCGCGACGGGAAGCAGGAGCAGCCAGGTGCTCAGCGCGTCCTGCCACGCGAGCAGCGCCAACAGGGCGCCCGCACCAAACACGCCGAGACGGGCGTGGCTGAACCGCCTGTCCAGGACAGACAGACGGCGGTGCGTGGCGCGACGCGCCTCGAGTCGGCTCCGGTACTGCTCGGCCGGGTGAGCCACGGGCTCTATTCTAGAGCCTCGTTTTCCGAGCCTCACTATCCGGCGACGCCATTGATTCGACCGTCAATATGTTACAGTACAACTATTAAAATAACATGTCACGAAACGCCATCCGCGGGGCCACCGCCGCCGACATCGCGGCATCGATCGAGCGCGCCCTCCAGGCGGGCGCGTTCAGAGAAGAGGGCCGGCTTCCCTCGATCCGTTCGTTGTCCGCCAGCCTCAAAGTCAGCCCCGTCACCGTTGCCGCGGCCTACAAGCGGCTCCACGATCGCGGGCTGGCGCGTGGGCAGGGCCGAGGCGGAACACGGCTCCGGCCTGGTCCTGCCGGGCTGACGTCGAGTGCCCGGCCTGCGCTCCTCGACGAGCGGCTCGTCGATCTCGCGACCGGCAACCCCGACCCCGCGCTTCTGCCATCTCTCACCGGCGCCCTTCGAACGGTGGGCGAGCACCACCACCTTTACGGTGGCCCGCCGGACCTGCCCGCGCTTGCGGCATTTGCGGCAGGTGAATTCGCGGCCGACGGCGTTCCTTCTGGCCCGATCTGCGTGACGAGCGGCGGCCTCGACGCCATCGAGCGCGTGGTGCGCGAGCACACGCGCGCCGGCGATCGGGTCGCCGTCGAGGATCCGACGTTTCCCGCGCTGCTCGACCTGCTTGCCAGTCTTGGCGTGACGCCCGTTCCCTGCCCCGTGGACGAGGAAGGGCCGCGGCCGGACTCGTTCGCCCGCGCGCTCGGGCAGGGAGTGCGGGTGGCGATCGTGACGTCGAGAGCCCACAACCCGACCGGCGCGGCCATCACCGAGTCGCGCGCCGCCGATCTTTCGCGTCTCCTCCGCCCTCGCCCCGAGATTCTTCTTCTTGAAATCGACGACGCCGGCGCGGTGTCTGGAGCGCCCCTCGTGACGTTGACGGGAGGCCGGCCGACGTGGGCCCTCGTCCGGTCCACGTCGAAGTTCCTGGGCCCCGACCTTCGCATCGCTGTGATGACCGGGGACGCGCTGACCATCGCACGCGTCCAGCGGCGTCAGGCGATCGGGGTGCGATGGGTGAGTCACCTGCTCCAGCGCGTCGCGCTGGCGCTGTGGTCCGATCCGTCGAGCGGACGCCTGCTCGCGCGTGCGGCCGACACGTACGCAGAACGGCGTCGCTCGCTGCTCGATGCCCTCGCGGCGAACGGGATCGACGCGCGCGGACGATCCGGCCTGAACGTGTGGATTCCAGTCCGTGAAGAGACGACGACCGTTCAGGCGCTGGCCGGCCGCGGATGGGCCGTGGCAGCGGGCGAGCGGTTCCGTCTTCAGAGTCCGCCGGCCATCAGGGTGAC
>DASTDQ010000248.1:0-5879 GCA_035710305.1 Vicinamibacterales bacterium
GCCGACATCGCGTCCGGTGCCCTGCTCGAGCACATCCGGTTCCTGTCCTCCGACGATTTGAAGGGGCGCGCGAACGGAACACCCGGGCTCGATTCTGCCGGCGATTACGTCGCGGCGCAGTTCAAGGCCGTGGGTCTTCAACCCGGCGGCCCGGGCGGCGACTGGTTCCAGCCCTTCGAGCTCGTCGCCGGGCTCAAGGTCGGGTCCGTGAACACCTTGTCGATCAGCGGCAAAGGCCGGAAGGCCAGCTTCGTGGTCGGGACGAGCTACTACCCGCTCTCGGCCCCATCCAATGAAGACGTCTCGAAGCCGTCAGCGGACCTGCGCGGCCTGCCGGTCGTCTTCGCCGGCTACGGCCTCGTCGTGCCGGGGATCTACGACGACTACGCGCGCATAGACGTCAACGGCAAAGCCGTCCTGATCCTCAGCCACGAGCCCCAGGAACACGACCCCAACAGCCGTCTCAACGGCACACGCCCGATGCAGCAGACGACGGTGGCAGCCAAGGCGGCGGCCGCGCGAGTCAGGGGCGCAAAGGCGCTGATCGTCGTACTCGACCCCACTCATCGCGTAGACGATGCGCCGTACGGGTTGTTCGGCGCCGATCCGGACGCCGAGGATCACGGCATCCCCCTGCTTCGAATCCGGCGGGCTGAAGCGCAGCCGCTGGTGGAAGCGTGGCGGCTCGACGAGACCGCTCGCGAGATCGATGCCGACCTCATGCCGCGGTCGAGGGATCTGCCCGACGCACGAGTGGACTACGTCGAGCATCTCGCCAAGAACAAGCACACGGTTCGCAACGTGGTCGGCGTGCTGCCGGGCAGCGACGCCGCACGCGCGCGCGAAGCCATCGTCATCGGCGCACACTACGATCACGTCGGATTCGGCGGCCGTCTGTCGCAGTCGCCGGACAAGACGGGCGAGATCCACAACGGGGCGGACGACAACGCGTCAGGCACCGCGTCGATCATCGAGATCGCCCGCGCCGCTGCCGCCGATCGCTCGCGTTTTCCGCGCACGCTGATCTTCGTCGCCTTTGCCGGTGAAGAGCGCGGGCTCCTCGGATCGGCGCACTACGTGAGCCAGCCCCGCGTTCCCATCGAGAACACCGTGGCGATGCTGAACCTCGACATGGTCGGCCGCGCCAACGGCGCCGTGGACGTCAGCGGCCTGGAGGCCTCGCCGTCGATGGAGGCCGACCTCGAGGCCGCCGTGAAGGCGAGCGGTTCGACGCTGAAAGTTCGCCGCGAGGGCCCGGGCGCGGGCCGCAGCGACGACTACAGCTTCATCGCGCGGCGAATTCCGGCCATCAACTTCTTCACGGGATTCCACGACGACTACCACCGGCCGGGCGACGACTGGCAGAAGATCGACGTGCCCGGAACTACGAGAGTGGCGCGGCTGGCGCTGGAGCTGGCGGCGAGCCTGGCGAATCGGGAGACGAAGCCGGAGTTCGTATCGAAGTAGGCGGGAGGCGACGCATGAGACGTCACGCGCGGCTCGTCGTGGTTGCGGCTCTTCTCGTGGCCGCCGGGTGGTCGGTCGGCGCGCAGAGAGCCGTTGCCGATTTCGAGATCAACGTCGAGGTTCCACGCGGGCAGGTGACCGTCTCCTGCGCTCGCGGGTGCGACTGGCCGCGGGAGGCAACGAGTCGCTTGCACACGACCAGTCTCGTCTGCGAAACGGAGCGATGCCGGTTCATGTTCAACGGCTACGGGCGAATCACGCTCGGCATGCCTCGTTGAGCAGTCCGCCGAACTCTACGGTCCGGCAAGCGTGACACGACCGACTACGAATACGCCGTCGTCGGCCGGTGCAGCGTGAGCCCGGTGGCGAAGACACGCAGCCGCTCGCGCAGGAGCAGCCGTCCCCGATGGAGTCGGGACTTGAGCGTCTCGTCCTTGAGCTTCAGGCGCGTGCTCGCCTCTTCTGTCGTCAACCCCTCGAGGTCCCGAAGGATGATCGGCTGCCGATAGATCTCGGGCAGATCGCGGATTGCCGCGGCAACGGCCTGGCGCAGTTCCAGCCGGAGCAGCTCGTCGTCCGGCATGTGCGACCAGTCGGCAGGCTCGCCCTGCACGTGTGAAGGCTGGTCCCACGCCTCGAAGCGCGCGTTGTCCCGCGGCTGCTCCGCCGCCCGGGCGCTGTACCGCTGGCGCAGCCGCGACATCGCGGTGTTGAACGTAATGCGATAGATCCACGACGAGAGTGCGGCGTCACCGCGGAACGACCCGGCCTTGCGATAGACCTTCATCAGCACGTCCTGGGTGACTTCCTCGGCGTCCTCCCTGTTCTTCATGTGCCGCATCGCGAGCTGGTACACGCGCGGGCCATAGAGGTCCGCGATCTGCCTGAGCGACTCGTGGCTGCCCGACTGAAGCCCGGCAATAAGGGCCCGATCCTGGGTTCTGTCCATCCTGTGCCTCTGCCTTGTGGAACACCGACCAAATCGGTCTTATTCCCGCCTTGGGGTCAGACCCCATGAGTCGACCCGTATCATGGGGTCTGACCCTTCACACCTTTGGCGCCAGAAGCTGCTGCACTGCAACGGCTTACCCCTTGCCCTCGAAAGGGTGCTAAGTACTGAGCCTCGAAATGGTCCCTGCGGCCATCCCCGTCATCGCGGCGCTCATCCTCGTCAACGCGCTCTACGTCGCGGCGGAGTTCGCCGCCGTCAGCGTGAGGCGCAGCCGGCTCCACCAGCTCGCCGAAGGCGGTAATCCCTTTGCCGCGTGGCTTCTGCCGCTCATCGAATCCCCGGCCGCGCTGGATCGCTACATCGCGGCGTGCCAGATCGGGATCACGCTGTCGAGCCTCGTTCTCGGGGCCTATGCGCAGGCGACGATCGCCGTCTGGCTGGCGCCGCTCGTCGCCCGTTTTGGCGGTCTTCAGGATGTCGTCGCGCAGTCAACCTCGACGGCCGTCGTCCTCCTCGTGCTGACCGTGGCGCAGACGGTCTTCGCGGAACTGGTGCCGAAGTCGCTCGCGCTGCAGTACCCGACGCAAACGTCTCTCTACACGCTCGTGCCGATGGTCGCCTCGCAATGGGTGTATCGCCCGTTCATCACCTGGCTGAACGGCACGGGCCTCCTGATCCTGCGCCTGATGGGTGCGCAGCATCAGGCCCATCGGCACATCCACTCGCCCGAAGAGATCGAGCTGTTGATCGCGGAGAGCCGCGACGGCGGCCTGCTCGAGCCTGACGAGCACAGGCGGCTGCAGCGCGCGCTGCAGCTCAACCTGCGCCAGGCCAGGCAGCTCATGGTGCCCCGGCGCCGCATCGCGGCGATCGAGGTCAACACTCCGCTCGCCGAAGTCGTCAGCATCGTCACGCAGAGCCCATATTCGCGGATGCCGGTGTACCGCGAATCGATCGACAACATCGTGGGCATCCTGCGCACCAAGGATCTGGCTCGATGGTTCGTGGAAGGCGCCCCCGGCACGAAGCTCGCCGATCTGATCCGCCCGGTCCCGAGCGTTCACGAGAGCGTGACGGCGGATCGCATCCTCAAGGATCTTCGCGAGCGCCGGTCGCACCAGGCGCTCGTGGTGGACGAGTTCGGCGGCACGGCGGGGCTGCTGACGCTGGCGGATGTGCTCACGGAGCTCATCGGCCATGTCGGCGACGAATTCAAGTCGGAACCCGGCGCGGAAACGTTGTCGGACGGCCGCGTGCGCCTTCCCGGCGAAATGAGCGTGGTCGAAGCCGCGTCGGTGCTGCAGGCCGTCTGGGACACCGACGCCGCGACGATCGGCGGAATGGTCACGGAGGCGCTGGGGCACCTTCCCGTCGCCGGGGAGACGATCGCGATCGGCGAGTTCGAGTTCGAGGTCGAGCGTGTAGTGGACCGCACGCCGCAGTCGCTTGCGGTCAGGCCGCTGGCGAGCGTGATATCCGGGGGAGCGTCGTGATGGAGATCGTCATACCGATCGCCATCATCCTCCTGCTCGTGCTCGCCAACGGGCTGTTCGTCGCGGCCGAGTTCGCCATCGTCGGCGCGCCCCGCTCGAACATCGAGCATCAGGCCTCGCTCGGCAGCGGCCTGGCGCTGCGTGTGCTTCGTATCCTCGAGGATCCCAAGCTGCAGGATCGCTACATCGCCACTACGCAGGTCGGCATCTCGGTGGCCAGCCTCGGCCTCGGGATGTACGGCGAGCACTGGCTGGCAGACCAGATGCAGCCCTGGTTCGCCTCTCTGGAACGCACGGGGTGGATTCTGTCGCACACGGTCGCGAGCGTCGTGGCAGTTGCCATCCTCACTTACCTGCACATCGTGCTGGGCGAGATGGTGCCGAAGGCGCTCGCGCTTCAACAGGCGCAGACGACGGTGCTCTACGTGTCGCCGATCATCCGGGCCCTGCAGCACGCGATCCTGCCGCTGATCGTCGGGCTGAACGAAATCGGCAACAAGGTTCTCTGGCTGGTCGGCATCGAGCGCCGTGAAGTGGATCGCGAGCGCTACCACACGGCCGAAGAGCTCGAGTTCATCGTCCGTGAGAGCCAGGCAGGCGGGCTGCTGCGCGGCGAGTCGGGCGAGATTCTCCGGGATCTCTTCGAGTTCGGCGACCGCACGGCCGGTGAGGTGATGGTGCCCCGCGTGCTGCTCGCCGGGATCCCCGTAGGCGCCGAGCCAGACGAACTGCGCGCCATCGTCCGCGCTCATGCCCACACGCGGTACCTCGTCTACAGCGGCGACCTGGACAACATCGTCGGCAGCCTGCACATCAAGGAGATCCTGAGGCACCTCATCTCGAACCGTTCCGTGGCCGCCACCGACGCGAGGGCGCTGCCCTACGTTCCCGGGCCGGCGCAGCTCGATCAAGTGCTGACAGCCATGCGCCGGATGCGCGCGCAGATGGCCGTCGTGATGGATCAGCACGGCGGCACGGCCGGCGTGCTGACGATCGAGGATCTGTTCGAGGAGGTCGTCGGCGACATCGAGGAAGGGCGCGCCCGCGGGCCGATCGTCGTGGAGGCGGATGGCAGGGTCCGGGTTCGAGGGACGGTCCGGCTCGACGAAGCGGGCGAGGCGCTCGGCCGGTCGCTGGAGCACTCGAAGGTCACGACCGTCAGCGGACTGGTGCTGCTGCTGCTCGGCCGGCCGGCGATCACGGGCGACAGCGTGACCTGGAACACCGTGCGGATCGACGTCTTGTCGGTTGCCAGCCGCGGCGTGCGGGAAGCGATGTTGTCGATCCCCAAGTCCGGCGACGACGTACGTAGTGTCCGGCTTTAGCCGGACTCGCGACGACGTACGTAGTGTCCGGCTTCAGCCGGACCCGCGATCACGTGCGAAGATCTCCGCGAAATGGCGCGCGATCGCGTCCTCGACTTCGCCAATGGCGACCGCCCGCCCCGTGGCCTTTTCGAGCGACGTGACGCCCCGGTCCGCGATCCCGCACGGCACGATCAGCTGGAAGTGCTCGAGGTCCGTGCTCACGTTGAAGGCAAACCCGTGGCTCGTGATCCAGCGCGAGATCCGGATCCCGATCGCGCCGATCTTGCCCGCGCCAATCCACGTACCCGTGAGGCCGCGCACGCGTTCCGCGTGCACGCCGTAGTCCCCGCAGACGCGGATCATGACCTCCTCGAGGTCCCGCACGTACTTGTGCACGTCGCAGCGGTCCGGCCGAAGATCGAGGATCGGGTAGCCGACGACCTGGCCCGGCCCGTGATACGTGACGTCGCCGCCCCGCCCTGTCTCGCACACGTCAATCCCGAGTCCGGCCAGCCTGTCGGCGCCGGCGACGATGTTGGCGCGCGCGGCGTCGGCGCGAACGCCGAGCGTGATGACGGGCGGGTGCTGAAGAAGGAGAAGGAGATCGGGAACGCGGCCGGCGCGCCGCTCTTCCACGAGCGCGCGCTGCATCTCGAGGGC
>DASTDQ010000249.1:0-9053 GCA_035710305.1 Vicinamibacterales bacterium
TTGAACGGCAGCCAGCTCGCGCTGGCCTACCTTGCGCCGGGCGGCAGCGTGCCCGGATTCCCCGCCTGCGAAGTCTCCGGCACGGGAACCGCTACCTTTCAAGGCGACACCATCACGGGGACGCTCGCGCTGAACTTCACGGCGTGCGCCGGCTCCGGCCTCGAGCCGACCGGCAGCGATTTGCTCGCGTTGACGAAGTAGCGGGGTCAGACCCCTTCACGGGTCTGCGCGACTAATTCCTGGCGGCGTAGCGCGTCGCGACGTAGTTGTCCACGAGGGCGCGAAAGCCTTCGGCCAGCTCGTCGTAGGTGCCGCGCAGCGTCGTGTAGTGCTCGCCGTCGATGAACACGGGACAGTTCGGAGACTCGCCCGTGCCAGGCAGGCTGATGCCGATGTTGGCCGCCTTGGATTCGCCCGGCCCGTTGACGACGCAGCCCATGACGGCGAGGGTGAGCGTCTCGACGCCCTCGTATTTCTTTTTCCACTCCGGCATCTGCGCGCGGATGTAGTCCTGCGTCCGTTCGGCCAGCTCCTGGAACGTGGAGCTCGTCGTGCGGCCGCAGCCAGGGCACGCGGTCACGCTCGGGGCGAACGAGCGAAGGCCGAGCGCCTGCAGCAGCTCGCACGCCGCGTACACTTCTTCACGCCGGTCGCCGCCGGGCCGCGGGGTCAACGACACGCGGATCGTGTCTCCGATCCCTTCGTTGAGCAGGATGCCAATCGCCGACGCCGACCAGACGAGCCCTTTCGTTCCCATGCCCGCCTCGGTGAGGCCCAGGTGCAGCGGCTGGTCCGTCTGCCGCGCGAGCTCGCGGTAGATCGCCAGCAGATCGCGCGGGCGCGACACCTTGCACGAGATGATGATCTGGTCTTTGCGAAGCCCCGTGTCGAGCGCGAGGGCCGTCGATTCGATCGCGGACATCACCATGCACTCGTTGAGGATTTCCTCGGACGTCCTCCCGAGTGCCCGCGACGTGTTCTCCTGCATCTTGGAGACCACCAGCTCCTGGTTGAGCGAGCCGCCGTTGACGCCGATGCGAACGGGCTTGCCATGGTCGATCGCGACCGAGCAGATCGTCGCAAACTGCTCGTCCCGCCGCCGGCCCGTGCCGACGTTGCCGGGGTTGATGCGGTACTTGTCCAGCGCAGCGGCGCAATCAGGAAAGCGCGTCAGCAGGAGGTGGCCGTTGTAGTGGAAATCGCCGATGAGAGGTGCCGTGCAGCCCGCGTCCAGCATGCGCCGCTTGATCTCGGGAACGGCGGCAGCCGCTTCCGGAAGGTTGACCGTGACGCGGACCAGTTCGGAGCCTGCCTCCGCGAGCTCGATGCACTGACGCGCCGTCGCCGCGGCGTCCGCCGTATCGGTCATCGTCATCGACTGGACAGCCACCGGCGCGCCGCCGCCGACCTGGACCCGGCCAACGCGCACACCAACGGTCCTGTGCAGCCTTGCAGTAGGCACCTCAGAGATCATAGCCGTTCACGCTTCTCGCTTCTCACTTCTCGGTTCGTGTTCAGTTTCAGGTTCGTGTTCAATGTTCGGGGTTCTGGGTTCGGCGTTCCTTCCGGGCTCTTCGCAGGGCCGGGCGCGCCGAACCCGAACCTGAACCTCAAAGCTGAACACGAACCCCGAAATTGAAGACGAACCGAGAAGCGAGAAGTGAGAAGTGTGAACTGAGGGATCTTCAGGCTTCTTTCCACCCGTCCTCGAGGAGAATCCCTCGGATTTGATCCGCTCGCGCCATCGCAAGATCGAGCGTGTCGTAGTTCTCCGCCCGGTCCATCACCCCGTCGAAGAACCACGTCACGGTGGTGTGCCTGTCGCCAGGGAAGACGGTCGCATGAGCGGTGGACTTTCCGCGCGACATGCGCCACAGCACGGTCGGATCGGTCGGGCTGACCATTGGGTTGCGGATGAGGTCGTATCAATCCGGCCTGGCGTTCTCGCGGCCGGGCATGACGACCGTCTTCCCCTCGTTGTGCTCCTCGCGCGGGCAATCGGGGCCTTTCACCAGAATCGTGCCCACGACGCGTCCGAGAAAATCGCGGTAGGTGCGCACCTGGCAGCCGCAGGCGAGCGTGCTGGAGGGACCGTCGGCCATACGTGGCAATTGTACAGAGGGGTTATCCTCTTGGTTCACCCTTCTGCGGCAGGTCCGGGTGGCCACGCCCGGTAAAGGAGGAGCCATGCAGTCGATGGCGCAGCTGTTGTCCACCAAGGGGTCCCGCGTTTGGTCCATCTCACCCGATGCGACCGTCTACGAGGGCCTGGAGCTGATGGCCGAAAAGAACATCGGCGCGCTCTTGATCCTCGATGGCGTGAGGCCCGTCGGGATCATGTCGGAGCGGGACTACGCGCGGAAAATCATCCTCGAGGGCCGTTCGTCGCACGAGACGCAGATCAGGAGCATCATGACGACGCGGCTCGTGTCGGTGCGTCTTGACGACACCATCGAGGAGGGCATGGCGATCATGACCCGCGAACGGATTCGGCACTTGCCGGTCCTGGACGGGGAGGCCGTCGTCGGCATGGTCTCGATCGGCGATCTCGTGAAGGCGATGATCGATCGGCAGCAGTTCACGATCGAGCAGCTCGAACGATACATCGCGACCTAGCGTGGGACGACCACGACACACCGAGGCTCCAAGGCACAGAGGTAGAGAACGCCAGGAGTTTCTCGGTGTCTCGGTGCCTCGGTGTGTCGGACGCAGCTCTCAATGCCCGAGCAGCAGCAGGCCTGCTGAGAGCGCCGCGAGTCCCCAGCGGGCGAGGCTCACCTCGCGGACGCGGCCGACCGACGTATAGAGCAGCGCGTGCAGCAGGAAGCCCCAGAGAATCCCCTGCGAGATGGATAGCGTCAACGGGATGAGCGCAATCGTGACGAATGCCGGCAGGCCGTCCTCGATCGACTCGAAGTCGAGCCTGGTGACCATCTGAAACATCGTGAGGCCGACGAGGACGAGTACTGCCGCCGTCGCGTAGCCGGGCACGGCCGCCGCCAGGGGCGACACGAACAGGCACGGCAGGAAGCAGAGCGCGGTGACGATCGACGCGCGGCCCGTGCGTGCACCCATGCGAATCCCGGCAATGCTCTCGACGTACGCCGTGCCTGGCGACGTGCCGGCGAGGCCCGCCCCTAACGTGGCGAACGCATCGACGATGAGCCCCCGGCGCAGATTGAGCGGCGTCCCGTCGCGTTCGGTGAGTCCGGCGGCATTCGCCACGCCGATGAACGTGGAGAGGGAATCGAAGAGATCGGTCACGAGGATCGTCACGATGGCCGGCAGGAGGGCGAGGCGCAGCGCTCCCATGATGTCCAGCTTCAGGAACGCGGACGAGAAATCCGGCGGGCTCACCACGCGCTCAGGCGGCACGGCATAGCCGAGCGACCACGCGGCGGCCGTGACGACGAAGATCGACGCGAGGAACGCAAGCCCGCTGCGGCGCCGCATCAGCACGACCGCCACCACGACGCCAGCCAGCAGGAACGCCGCACGGTGGTCCAGCGTGCCGAGGCGCAAGAGCGTCTGCGGATCCGGCTCGACGAGGCCCGCATTCCGCAGGCCGATCAGCGTGAGCAACAGCCCGATGCCTGCCGCCGTGGCGAGCCGGAGGTTCGCGGGGATGGCGACGGCGATCCGCTCCCTCAACGGCGTGATGGACACGAGCAGGAAGAGCACGCCGCCCCAGAACACGATCCCGAGAGCGGTGGGCCAGGGCACCTGCTGCTGCAGGACGATCGTGTAGGCGAAGAACGCGTTGAGGCCCATGCCCGGCGCGACGCCAAAGGGCAGCCGCGCGTACAGCCCCATCAGGAGCGTCATGCTGCAGGCGAGGACGACCGTCGCCGTGAGGACGCCAGAGAACGGCATCCCCGTGCCTGGAGAGGCGAGGATGCCCGGGTTGACCACCACGATGTAGGCCATCGTGAAGAAGGTCGTGATGCCGCCCGTGATGTCGCCCCGGATGGTTGGTGGATGGTGGATAGTGGATAGTAGTGCCAACCACTCACCACCAGCCAATGGGAGTCGTCATCATCGGCGCCGGCGCCGCCGGGCTCGCAACCGCAATCTTCGCGGCCCGGTCCGCGCCGGGGCTCGAGGTGCGCTGTCTCGACGGCGCGCGGACGATCGGCGCGAAGATCCTCGTGAGCGGAGGCTCCCGCTGCAACGTCACCAATCGTGTCGTCACCGAGCGCGACTTCTGGGGCGGCTCGCCGCGCGCGGTCCGGAACGTGCTGCGTGCGTTTCCGGCGGATCGCGTCTCGGGCTTCTTCGGGTCGCTGGGCGTCGCGCTTCACGAGGAGGAGGACGGCAAGCTCTTTCCCGACACGAACCGATCGCGCACGGTGCTCGACGCGCTGCTTGCCGAAGCCGGCAGGCTCGGCGTCATCGTCGAGACGGGCCGGCGCGTGACGGAGCTCTGTCGCTCCCGAGAGGGTTTCACGGTCGGGACGGCGGGCGGGATGCGTTACGAGGCGCACGCCGTGGTGCTGGCCACGGGCGGCCGCTCCCTGCCAAAGACCGGAAGCGACGGGTTCGGATACGAGCTGGCGAAGCGGCTCGGACACGGATACGTCGAGACCACGCCCGCGCTGGCCGGGCTCGTGCTCGACGGAGAGCGCCACCGGCGGCTCGCCGGTGTGGCCCATCCGGTCAGGCTCGATCTGCGAGCTGACGGCACGTTCACGACGCGCCTCGACGGCGCGCTACTGTGGACCCACTTCGGCGTGAGCGGGCCCGTTGCGCTGAACATGTCGCGGCACTGGCACCGCGCCCGCCTCGCGAGCGCCGCCATCGACGTCGTCCTGAACGTGTGCCCGGGCGAGACGCTCGAATCGCTCGAACAGTGGTGGCTGGAGCAGGAGCGGGAGCGCCCGCGCGCGCGAGCGGCCACGGTACTGGCCGCGCGGCTGCCGGCGTCGGTGGCCGAGGAATGGACGTCGGCCAGCGGCATCGACGCCGCCGCTACCATGGCGCATTTACCGAAAGACGACCGGCGGCGGCTGCTGCGCGCCCTGCTCGAGACGAGGCTGGATGTGCGAGACAGCCGCGGATACGCGTATGCGGAGGTCACCGCCGGCGGTATTCTGCTGGACGAGATCGACACGGCCACGATGCAGTCGCGGCTGTGTCCGGGGTTATATCTGGTAGGGGAGATCCTCGACGTGGACGGACGTCTGGGCGGCTTCAACTTTCAGTGGGCCTGGTCCTCCGGCTGGGTCGCCGGACAGGCGATCGCGAAGGCGGCCGCGCCGTGAGCGATCCGTGCAACTGGCTGGTGGACAACAGCCGGCTGCTGCCGCGCGCCGGGACGGCGCTGGACGTCGCGTGCGGCCGCGGACGGAACGCCCTATGGCTGGCGGGCCGCGGGCTGAAGACGATCGCCGTCGATCGGGACGAGTCCGCGGTTGCGTTTGTCAATCAGGAGGCGACGAGGCACGTGCTGCCGTTGTGGGCCCAGGCCGTCGATCTGGAGCACGGGCCTCCCTTTTTGCACCCCTCCTCCTTCGATGTCGTCGTCGTCGTGCACTACCTGCACCGGCCGCTCTTTCCCGCGCTCGTCGCCGCGCTGCGTCCGGGCGGGGTCCTCGTGTACGAGACGTTCACTCGTGCGCAGGCCGCGCGTGGCAAGCCGACCAACCCGGCATTCCTGCTCGAGCCCGGCGAGCTCGAGAAGCGCCTGCAGCCGCTCGAGATCGTCGCGAGCCGCGAAGGGGACTTCGACGATCGCATGGTGGCGAGCGTCATCGCCCGCCGGCCCCGAGAGCATTGACCGTCACCGACGGAGTACGGCCTTCCGGCCGGTCGAGACGCGCGCATGACTCCTGTCGTCGGAAACCGAACGCGGGGGACTGCCGAGCAGGGTCGAAGGCGTCAGCGTCACACGGTAGGTCACGTTGTCTTCGCGTGGTCCCAGGTTCAACACGATGAGCGTCCGGGTTCCGCCCTGTGCGTTCGGGATCGTGAGCACGCGCGGCTTCGGTGTCGCGGCCTCGGAGCGAACCGCGAACTGGCACGGGCACGAAACCTCGAAGGGACACTCCGGACTCTCGAATTGCTGAGTCGTACACGCGCCCGTCGCGACCCACATCCACAGCTCGTTGCTTGCAAGGGCCCAGTCAACGGCGGCCTCCCACCGTCCGGACGCGGCGTCGGTCACTGGAACGAGATCGTAGTAGTAGAAGTCTTCGTCCGGGGCCGCAAGAAAGAAGCTTCCTTCCCGAAGCAACCGGGGAGTAGACACCTGCGTCGACGAGACCGGGTTCCCATTGGACCCATCTTCTCCGCATGATGCAACTGCCAGAGACGCCGACAGCAGGGCAATCAGGCAGCGAGCCTTGCTCCGTGGCATGGTCCCTCCTCGTTCATCGGATGCTGGTTGATGGCGCAGCGGGCGCGGGCTTCTATTGCATCAACGCTCGGACTGTACGAATCGAACAGCCGCCTGGGGCGGAGCCTTTGTGTCGGCCCCCTTTCGGGCAATGCGGGGAGGCGCCAGGCGGACGTGCGCGCGAGGGCGTCGGCTGCTTCTATCGCGCCGCCGCTTTGTATTGCGCGACCTTGGCGGCAATCGTGCGGCGGCCCATGTCGATGCGGCCGTGGAACGTCGCGCCGTCGGCGACGACGACGTGCGTCGCGCTCAGGTCACCGGTCACCTGCGCCGACGGCGTCAGCTCGATGCGCTCGCTGGCGGTGATCGACCCTTCCACCGTGCCGTGCACGACGACGCGTGCGGCGTGGACGACGGATTCGAGCCGGCCCGACTGAGCGACGACGAGCGTCGCGTTCCGGGCGTACAGATCGCCGACGAGTCGTCCGGCGATGGTGATGTCTTCCTCGCTGGTGAGATCGCCTTCGAAGAGGACGGATGGGCCGATGTGGGTCATCGCTGGGTCAAGACTCAAAACTCAAAACTCAAAACTCAAAACTCAGAAGTACGGGCCGCTGACGCGCGTCGGGCAGTATAGCGCGAGGCTTGTATACTGAACGTTCGGGCCAGAGTGGTGAAACTGGCAGAGCCGGACTCAAAGGTCTGAGCGCGTCCCTTACTAGAACCGTTCCTCTACCCACATCCACAGAATCAACCGTGAAGACGACACTCCTGAATGCGGCGCTCTTGACGGCGTTTGTGTGTATCGCCTCCGGTCGCGCCGAGGCGGCGTGTTCTGGCTCAGGTGTTACCTGGGCCTGCACGGCTGGGACGACGCCCGCGCAGGTGAACAGGGCGATCTCGTCCGGGACGGATGGGATGACGCTCACGTTCCAGGCCGGGTCGTATAGGTGGGGCGGGGGCACGGCGATTCAGCCGCCGCTGACGAAGGGCGTGACCTTGATCTGCGAGTCCGTCGGTGCCTGCGATGTCTTTTACTCGGCCAGCTTCCCGGGGACGTGGCGCCCGGGCTGTTGCGCTGGCGGGTCGAGCAGCAGGCTCTATCGGGTGAGCGGCTTCGACTTCATCGCTCCACCTGGGGCGTCAACGTGGTTCGCGTGGGACGACAGCCCCGAAACGACACTCGAGAACATTCGACTCGATCACAACACGTGGACACTGGACGATGACGATTCTGTCATCAACGTTTCGATTTCCACCGTGTTGTACCTGTACGGCGTGATCGATCACAGCACGATCACAGGTAATTTCACCTCGACGATCCCGTTCATTGCGTCTGCGGCGCGCGACTCGACGAGTCCGGTCCCGGACCGCTTTGGGACGGCCAAGAATCTCTATGTCGAGGACAGCGTCATCACCTCGACGATCGGCGGCTTAGCGGGGTGTCTCGATGCCTTCGGTACGTCGAACGCCTGGGTCTGGCGGTTCAACACGATTACGAACTGTCGGATGACCACGCACGGGACCGTGCATGGATATGGCCCATCGAACGTCGAGTACTACGGCAATGCGGCGATCTATGACGCCGCCGCATCATTTCCGAACGGATACCGCGCGTTTCACATGCAGGGGTCCGGGACGAACTTCGTCTGGGGCAACACCATCACGACCAACACGGCGATCAGTTCGGATGCTATTACGATTCAAAACTACCGGAGTTTTCAGCCCAATGGCGATCCGGCGTGCGACGGCGGTGATGCCATCGACGGCAATCGTTCGCCGACCGCGACTCACCACGGCTACCCCTGCTATCACCAGCCGGGGCGCGATGTGGACAATGGCTATTACCCAGTTGCGGCGTTTCGGAACGTCAATACGAATACTGGAAACAAGGTCGATCTCGTCCGCAACGGCGGTGGCGGCGCGAGACCGGACTATACGAATTCGCATCTGATCGCGGACCGAGACTTCTACAACGCGATCAGCAAGGACGAGCAGATTTCGGCGTCCAGCCCGTTCAACGGCACTGCGGGTATCGGCCACGGCACGCTCGCGAACCGACCGACCACCTGCACGACTTCGGCTGAGACCGGCTTGGGGGCTGGTGATTCCGGGGTCATGTATTGGGCGACGGATCAGGGCTCGTGGAATTCGAGCAATTCGAATCCCCACGGTGTGCAACAGAACGGTGCGGACGGCGTGCTGTACCACTGCTCGGCGACGAACACGTGGTCGGTGTATTACACGCCGTACACGTATCCGCATCCGCTCGTGACCCGGTAACGAGCAATGGAGGGGCAGCGCAGCGGGGGACAAATCGCGGCGACAACTCCGACCAGGCACGTGCGAGGCCTTCGCAGCAGTCCGGCGTAAGTAGCTGATAGGATTGGATCGACGCCTCCGGGCCGGAGTGGTGAAACTGGCAGACGCGCCGGACTCAAAATCCGGTGGGGTTTACCCCCCGTGTGGGTTCGATTCCCACCTCCGGCACCATTCGAACCTCGAAACTGAACACGAACCGAGAAGTGTGAAGCGAGAAGTGTGAACGACGGTTCGCTGTTCTAGTTCGTGATCTCTTCGTAATACTCTGTCGCTCTCGTCCTCCCCGGCATCACGCTGTCCTTGACCGCCAGGTACTTCACCGGGTCGTCCCTGAATCGTTCCACGTCGTAGATGTTCGTGATCTCGTGCGTCGTGCAGTACTGGATGTACAGGCACA
>DASTDQ010000250.1:0-4280 GCA_035710305.1 Vicinamibacterales bacterium
CAGGTGAGAGACGTCATCATCAGCCACCTGCACTACGACCATTGCGGCAACCACGACCTGTTTCCGCGGGCGCGCTACCACCTCCAGGACCGCGAGATGGCGTACGGCACGGGACGCTTCATGTGCCACGCGCATCAGCGCGTCCCGTTCGAGGTGGACGACGTCGTGGCGATGGTGAGAAAGGTCTTCGACGGCCGCGTCACGTTCCACGACGGCGACGACGAGCTGGCGCCCGGCATCACGCTGCACCGCATCGGCGGACACTCGATGGGGCTGCAGTGCGTGCGCGTCAGGACGCGCCGCGGCCACGTGGTGCTCGCCGCCGACGCAACGCACCTGTATTCGCACGTGAACGAGGGACGCGTCTTCCCGATCACCTACAGCGTCGCGGAGACGCTCGAAGGCTACGCGACGCTGAAAAAGCTTGCAGACTCGCTCGATCACATCGTCCCCGGGCACGACCCGGAGGTGCTGAAACGGTATCCGCCCGCGCGGCGCGGGCTCGAGGACTGGATCGTCGACCTGGCTGGCAGCCGGTAGCTGGCGGCCGGTAGCTCGTGGCCGGCGGCTGGGGACTCCGTGTTAGCATCCGCGCCATGCGGACAATCCTTTGCGTGGTACTTCTGGCGCTGTCCGTAACGACGGCCCTCGCCCAGGATGTCACCGAGTATCGCCGGCTTCGCGACGCGCGGCCCGACGGCCGGACGATCCCCGTGAAAGGGCTGACGATCGCCCGGGACGGCTACCGAATCGAGCTCCGCTCCGGTGTGGTGCATCTGCTCGCCCCGTCCGGCGCCGACACGTTCGGGGCGGTATTCATCGGCGAGGGCGTCTATCAGCTGAACCCCGCGACCGCCGCGGAGCGCCGCCACCTGTCCCTGGTCACCGGCAACGACAGGCTCGAGGTGCTGACGGATCGATTCACGCGGTCCATCTTCCTCTTCACGGATCGGACGGCCGCCGACCTGCTGGCGCACGCGCCGGCGACCTCAGGGACACCGGACCCGGCCGCCACGCGCGTCTTCGACGACTACATACAGAAGCAGCTGACGGGAGCGCATCCGAACCTGCACCTGCGTGTGCTTGCCGACCTCCTCAACCGGCCCGCGCGCACCGACGGCGTGTTTCTGGCCTTCGTCGAGGGCCAGGCATACTCGCCCGTCCTGCTGGTCGTGGATCCGCTCGGGATTTCGAACGTGACGTCGCGTTTTGCATTCTTCGGCGGCGAAGAGGTCGCCCTCGTGTCGTTCAACAACCTCGACGGCGGGCTGTGGTACTCGAGCGCGGTCGCGGGGCAGGCCGTCGACGGACGCGGGAAGGCCATTCGCAGCCTGGCCGACGCGACGCACTACGACATCGACACGGTTCTCGATGGCGGCGCGCTTCGAGGCACGACGACGATTACCTTCACGACCACGGTCGAGGGAGTCCGGGTGCTCCCGATTCACCTGTTCGAGCGACTTCGGATCCGGACGGCCGCGGTCGAGAGGGACGGGACGCTGGTCCAGGCCGGCGTCCTGCAGGAAGAGCCCGCGCAGGGATGGGCAGCGCGGCTCTTCGGCGACGAGGTCCCTGCAGGCGACGTTGCGATCTTGTTTCGCGAGCCGCTTGCGCGAGGCGCGACGATCCGGCTCAGGCTGGAGTACGAGGGCCGTGACGTGCTTCAGGGCAGCGACGGCCGCTTCGTGGTCCGGGCGCGAGAGAGCTGGTATCCGAACCTCGGGACGTTCTCCGATCTGGCAACCTATGCGACCACGTTCCGCTATTCACAACGGCACCAACTGGTGGGCGTCGGAGAGCTGGTGAGCGAGCGGGTCGAGGGCGGCCGGAAGGTCGCGCTTTGGCGGAGCCAGGTCCCGATCCGCGTGGCGGGGTTCAACTACGGTGAATTCCAGAAACAGTCCCGGGAAGACGCCGAGTCTGGGGTGCAGGTCAACGTGTACGCCATCCGCGGGTCCGAGAACTTCACGGCTATGGCGGGGAACGCCCTGGCCGATGCGGTGAACACGTCGCGCGTCGCCACGCTGTTCTTTGGCGCCGCTCCCTATCGTCACCTGTCCATTACCCAGCAGCCGCAAATGAACTTCGGTCAATCGTGGCCGTCGCTCGTCTTCCTGCCGTCGATGTCGTTCGTCTCGGCGACCGACGTGGCGCGGAACACGAGCATCGACCCCCGGGCGCTCCAAGGCCTCAAGGAGTTCGGCAACACCGTGGCGTGGCACGAGGTGGCCCATCAGTGGTGGGGCCATCAGATCGGCTGGTCGAGCTACCGCGATCAATGGCTGTCAGAGGGCCTGGCCGAGTTCACCTCGGCCCTGATGCTCGAAGTCACCGCCGGGCGCAAGGCCGCTGACGGGTTCTGGGAGCTGCGGCGCGGAGAGGTGCTCGACCGCGGCCGAGGCGTGCCCCATACGGAAGCGGGCGCCATCACGCAGGGATTCCGCCTCGCGACGAGCCGCTCGCCGGGAGCCGCCCGCGCGATCCTGTACTCCAAGGGCGCCTACGTCGTGCACATGCTCCGGATGATGATGCGCGAGGACCGCGTCCCCGATCCGGATCGCGTGTTCAAGGCGATGATGCACGACTTCGTGACGAGCTGGTCGGGGAAGAATCCATCGACCGACGACTTTCAGGCGGTTGCCGAACGGCACATGACCCGGGGCACGAACCTCGCCGGAGACGGCAAGCTGACCTACTTCTTCAATCAGTGGGTGCACGGCACGGCAGTGCCGACGCTGTCGTCCGATCTGCAGGTGACCGACCTCGGCGGGCGCAAGTATCGGATCTCGGGAACGATCACCCAAGCCGGCGTGACGGAGGGATTTCGAACGCCGGTGCCCATCTATCTGGATTTCGGCGACGAGAAGATCGAGAGGCTCGGCCTCCTCCCGCTCTCGGGACCCGTCACCCAGAAGGTCTCCGTCGAGCTCGAACTCCCCCAGCGCCCTCGCCGCGTGGTGATCAACGCGAGGCACGACGTGCTCAGCCGGTAGCTGGTGGCGACTTCCGCCAACGTGCGCGGGCGCTCTCGTGAAAGTTTCGTCCGGCCCGGTCGATGATGACGACGGCTGGAAACGCGTCGAGATCCAGCTCATAGAGCGCTTCCGCGCCGAGTTCCGTATACGCCACGACGGTCGCTGCCGTGATCTGCTTCGCCAGCAGCGCGCCGAGGCCGCCGATCGCGGCGAAGTACACAGCGCGATGGCGAACGAAGGCCGCCATCTCCTCGCCGTGGAGCTCGCCCTTCCCGATGATCGCGCGCACGCCGGCCGAGAACAGCGCCGGAAAATAGCGCGCCATGCGCGCGGTCGTCGTCGGCCCGGCGGATCCGATGATCTGCCCTGGTTTCGCCGGAGACGGCCCGACGGCATAAAGAATGCGCCCCCCGAGCGGGACGGGCGGCGGCTCGCCCGCCTCGAGCGCGCGGGCGATGCGCGCCGCGCTGGCGTCGCGAAACGTGAGCACCGGGCCAGTCAGTTCGACGGAGTCGCCCGCCGCGAGCCGGTCTACGTCGGCGTCAGGAAAACCGCCGCGGCAATCGAGGCTCGCGATTCGAGTGTGCATGAACAAACCTCACGCCGTTAACCACAGAGACACAGAGTTTGGAATATCTCTGTGTTCTCCGCGCCTCTGTGGTTGACGTACGTGATCCTCATAGTTCTGCCGTCATGCGCCGCGTCGAGTGACACCCGAGGTTCACCGCCACCGGGAGCCCGGCGATGTGCGTTGGAAGCACCTCGATGTTGACGGCGAGGGCCGTGACGCGCCCGCCGAGCCCCTGCGGGCCGATGCCGAGCTCATTGATCCGGGTCAGGAGCTCCAGCTCGAGGTCGCGCAGATCCGGGCGCGGCGCACGCTCGGTGAGCGGACGCAGGACGGCCCGTTTCGCGGCCATCGCGACCCCCTCGAACGAGCCGCCGACACCGACGCCGACGATGACCGGCGGGCACGCGTTGGCGCCGGCACGATCCACGGTCTCGACCACGAAATCCACGATCCCGCGCACGCCGTCGGCCGGCACGAGCATCCGCAGCGCGCTCATGTTCTCCGCGCCGAAGCCCTTGGAGGCCACCTGTATCCGAACCCGATCGCCGGGGACGAGATCGAGGTGGATCATCGCGGGCGATTCATCGCCCGACATCGGCAGTCGCCTCGCGGGATCGCCCGCGATCGACCATCGCAGGTAGCCGGCGCGCGTCCCCTCGCGGATCCCCTCGAACACCGCGTCCCGCAGCGACCCGCCGACCCAATGCACGTCCTGGCCGACGTCGAGGAACACC
>DASTDQ010000251.1:0-3337 GCA_035710305.1 Vicinamibacterales bacterium
GGCCGCTGTCGGGTCCAGCCCCCGTTAGCCTGCGTAGCTATTCCTCGAACATCTCCTGAAGGGTCTCCAACACCTCGGTCGTCGTCCCTGCGGACAGCTTGCCCAGGCGCTTTACGAGACGTTCGCCGTCGACGGTCCGCAACTGATCCAGGGCGACGAAACCCGAACGACTCTGAAACCGGCATGGAATCCGCCAGGGGTAGGCGTGACCGCCCGTGGTCATGGGCGCCACAATCACCGTTCGGAGATGCGCATTCAGCTCGTCCGGCGAGACTACCAGGCAGGGCCGCGTCTTGCGGACTTCACTCCCCACGGTGGGATCCAGCCGAACGAGGTGCACTTCGCCGCGTCCAATCGAGTCGCGCCTTACCGCCACCGCCATTCCTTGTCGTCGAATTGGCTGGATGTCGGCGCGTCAAGAAGTCGGTCGTCACCCCGGGCGTGCATGGATTTTGCTGCATCGGACCAACCTGCCCGCGCGGCCCGAGCAGCGCGAACGATTAAGCGCCCATGTTCCGCCTGGAGCTCGACGTCGTCCGGCAGCTGCGCGTGCTCAAGCAACATTTTGGGCACGCGAATGCCCTTCGAGTTTCCGATCTGGACTATTCGGGTACGGGTGATCATGTGACTACAGTGTAATCACATCAACCGCCTTCGGCAAGGACCGCAATCCAGCGGGCTGACGATCCGCGCTCACCCGCGTCGGTTGCGGCGCGCGAGCGACGCGGGCGGTGTCGAGTGCAGCGCACTGTTAGCCGGCCGCGTGTTCAAGAAACCGCCTTTCAATCACCTGCAGTGCGTCCAATCGTCCGTGCTTTGCATCCCGGAACGCCTGCCAAAAACGATAACGCTCCACGACGTTGAATCGCTCGAACACGAGCCCGAGCGGGTTGAACTCCTGCGCACCAGCGAAACATTGAAACAACATGACCGACACATTGAACTTGTTCCACGACCCGCGATGCGACCAATTCAACACGACACTGTTCTCGGGTAGCTTCGGCAGGATATTCGCCTCGACGTAGTCTTTCCAGTTCGGGCTATCTGAGTACACGAAGAGCACTCGCCTTCGCGCCCAGCCTATCCACCACACCCAGACCAGCCCGTACAGAACCACCACTTGGATCACCCGCGAGAGCACAACCACCAGGAGCACCGCTAGCCACAGCGGAGCCGTGAGGACTACGACTGCCAGAATGAGGCCCCGTTGCATCACTGATAGTGAACGGTGGCGGCCTTTCGATTTCATGTGTGTCTTGTCTGGCTAACCAGTATTGCCTGGACCGCCCGATTGTCTATCGGCCCTGGCGGCTAATACAGGTCAGAACGCTTCGTTCGCGAGGCGGAAGGCGGTTGACCGCGCGGGGATGGTAGCACGATGGCACGGAGGCAACGCCACGGCGTGGCCGCCTGTCGTTAGTGCATTTTCCACGGCGCAGTGCTTCTCGCCCGGTGCAAGGGCCGCGGTGCGTCGGGCAAGAGAGCGCCCCGCTGCCGCCAAAGCGCCGGGCTCAAGGCTAAGCGGCGGCTTTCGTAGCGGTGAGCTGCGCGACTGCCGCGCTCAGCGCCGAGCCGATGAGAAGCATGAGCCCGAGTCGCCACATGTGACCCCACGCGGAAATGTCGAAGAGTGTGCGCGCCAGGACCAGCCCGATGAAGAGATACAGCGTGAGAGTCGCGACCGTATACGACCCCAAAGCCAGCGAGAAGCGACGGATCCAACCCTGGACGCGCTCGAGACGAAGATGGACCGCCGAAACGATCACGAGCGCTGCATACGGGAAGAGAATCAGAGGGCCTTTCGTGGTTGCCCATTCAACCGTGATGAGGGCTGCCCCACCCAAGGCGCCCAGCGCGAGCACGAACGCAAGCGGCCGATCGGTCGCAGATCCAGTCATCGCAGCACCTCCGCGCGGATGTTAGCACGCTGCTACAAAGACAACGGGCGGAGCGACCTTGTACCGCGCCGCGGCCACGATGACCACTCGGCGGGTCTGCCTTCGACTTCGCTCAGGCCAGGAAAGACCCGCCGCTACGTCCGGTCTAAAAACCCGCCGCTACATCCAGACGTGACTCGACGAACGGTGCCTCGTTCACGGCAGGCGCCTTCCGTCGCGACGCGATCAGATACCACTCCCGCGCGGACGCCAGGATCACGACAACGACGATCGCCATGAAGAACAGCGCGAGCCCCGCGTCGAGGCGATCGTTGAAGATCATGCGCGCGGTGTTCGGCCCCGGCGCCGACGCCAGCGATTGCGCGTGCGAGAGGAACCCGAGCTTCGGGTCGGGAGAGAACACCTTCTGCCAGCCCGCCGTCAGCGTCGCCGCCGCCAGCCATGCGAGCGGCGCCAGCGTGACCCAGGTGTAGCGGAGCTTCCCCATCTTCGCCAGCACCGTCGTCGCGACGCAGAGCGCCACGGCCGCCAGGAGCTGGTTGGCGATCCCGAAGAGGGGCCAGAGCGAGTTGATGCCGCCGAGCGGATCGATCACTCCCTGGTACAGGAAGTAGCCCCACCCCGCGACGACGATGAAAGACGAGAGGAGAATGCTGGGATACCACGACGTGCGCCCGAGCGGAGCCGACACGTGACCCAGCAGCTCCTGCAGCATGAAGCGGCCGACCCGCGTGCCCGCGTCGATCGTCGTGAGGATGAAGACCGCCTCGAACATGATCGCGAAGTGGTACCAGAGCGCGAGACCCGGGCCGGTGAACACGTTTCCGAGGATCCCCGCCATGCCGACAGCGAGGCTCGGCGCGCCTCCCGTGCGCGACAGGAGCGTCGCCTCACCCATCTCCCTGGCCAGCGCGTCCAGCTGTTGCGGGCCGATCGTGAAGCCCCACTGCGCGATCGCCTGCGCCGCCGTCGTCGAGTTCGTGCCGAGCGTCGCGGGACCGACGTTCATCGCGAAGTAGACGCCGGGATCGAGCGTCGCGGCCGCCACCATCGCCATCACGCCGACGAGCGACTCGGTCAGCATGCTGCCGTAGCCGACGAGCCGCGCGTCGGGCTCGCATCTCAGCATCTTCGGAGAGGTGCCGCTCGAGACCAGGGCGTGAAACCCGGACACGGCCCCGCACGCAATCGTGATGAACGCGAAGGGGAACAGCTTGCCCGCGAACACCGGGCCGGTGCCGTCCACGAACTGGGTGACCGCGGGCATCCGAAGCGGCGGCATCACCACGAGGATCGCCACGCCGAGCACGAGGATCGTCCCGACCTTCATGAACGCCGACAGGTAGTCCCGGGGTGCCAGCAGCAGCCACACGGGGAGCACCGAGGCGATGAACCCGTACACCATCACGGCCCAGGACAGCTCGGTTCCGGGCCATGTG
>DASTDQ010000252.1:0-3635 GCA_035710305.1 Vicinamibacterales bacterium
GGAGTGCGGCGACGTCATGAAGCTCCAGGTCATGGTGAACCCGGACACGGGCATCATCGACGATGCGAAGTTCAAGACGTTCGGGTGCGGATCCGCGATCGCCAGCTCCAGCCTGGCCACCGAGTGGCTCAAGGGGAAGACGGTCGATCAGGCGCTCGCGATCAAGAACACCGATATCGTCGCCGAGCTGTCGCTGCCGCCCGTCAAGATCCACTGCTCGGTGCTTGCCGAGGACGCGATCAAGGCGGCGATTGCCGACTACAAGGGCAAGCAGGAGAAGCTGAAGGGCGTGACCGCCACGGCGGGGCACGCGCAGCCGAACGCCTGAGACAACTCCCAACTCCCCAGACGCTAACTCCCAACACACGCTTGGGAGTTTTGGGAATCGGGAGTTGGTAGTTGGGTATTGACATGATTCAGATCAGTGAAGGCGCCGCGCGGAAGATTCAGTCGCTGATGGCCAAGCAGGGCATCCACGACGGCGGTCTTCGTGTGGGCGTGAAGGGTGGAGGCTGCTCCGGCCTGAGCTACACGTTCGCCTGGGAGAAAGAGCCCCGGCTGGGCGACGAGGTGTTCGAGCAGCACGGCGCGAAGATCTTCGTGGACCGGAAGAGTTACCTGTTTCTCAAAGGGACGACGCTCGACTACGACACCGCGCTCCTGACGAAAGGCTTCGCGTTCAGCAATCCGAACGCGAAGCAGACGTGCGGCTGCGGCAGCTCGTTTGGAGCGTAGATGGAGTAGGCGGCGGCCCGCTGCCTGCTGATGATGAGTCCAGAAAAGATTCCCGTGACGGCCGTGTCGACGTTTGAATGCCGCAACTGCGGCGCGGGCGCTCCCGTGGACGAGCACTTCTGCCCGAGCTGCAGCCGGATCCTCGCGCTCGGCCGCCATGGCGACTATTTCAGCTTTCTGGGAATCGCGAGGCGGCTGACCATCGACCAGGCGGATCTCGAGCGCCGCTTCCGCGATCTGAGCCGCAGATTTCACCCGGACTACTTCTACAACGCGCCGCCGGCAGAGCGTCTGGCGAGTCTCGAGCGCTCCTCGTACTTGAACGACGCCTACCGCGCGCTTCGCAGCCCGATGTCGCGCATCGAGCACCTGCTGGCCATCGAGGGTCTGCCGCCGGCGAAGTCAGAGAATGGCACGGCGAAAGTTCCGCCCGCCCTGCTCGAGGAAGTGTTCACGCTGAACGAGGAACTGGACGACATCCGGCAATCGCGCGAGTCGGGTGCCGATCCGTCTGCGCTTCGCCGCAGGCTCGAATCGGCTCGCAGACCGATCGAGGAGAAGCGCGAGGAACACGAGCGGGAGGTCGAGTCGCTCTGCGCGCAGTGGGATCGACAGCTCGAAGCGGGCGGCGACGCCGACAAGCGGGCGACGCTGGAGGCGCTGCGGGAGCGCCTGCTCGAGCGCAACTACATCAACAACCTGCTCGCCGCCATCGATCGCGAGACGGCCAGCTTGGACGTGACACGCGCGGGCTGAAGCCCGCGCTCTACGACGGCGAGAAGGACGAGAGGGTAGAGCGGGGGCGTCAGCCCCCGCGGACGAGAATGGGCAAAGTCGTTGGCATCGACCTCGGGACGACGAACAGTCTGGTTGCCTACGTGCGCGACGGCGTGCCCGAAGTCATACGGGACGCGTCGGGCGACGCGCTCGTCCCGTCGGTCGTGTCTCTTGGCGAAGACGGCAAGACCTTCTACGCCGGGCGGGAAGCCCAGCGCCGGCTGCTCTCGGCTCCCTCGCGGACCGTGTATTCGGTCAAGCGGTTCATGGGCCGCGGCATCGACGACGTGCACGAGGAAACCGGGCTGCTGCCGTTCGCGGTGGTCGGCGAGCCTGGCGGCGTCGTGCGGATCGGGCTCGGCGGCCGCGAGTTCGCGCCGCCCGAGATTTCCTCCTTCGTGCTCCGCGAGCTGAAGCAGCGGGCCGAAGAGCACTTCCGCGATCGAGGCGAGTTCGATTTCGAGGTCGATCGCGCCGTCATCACGGTGCCTGCCTACTTCAACGACGCGCAGCGGACAGCCACGCGCGACGCCGGAAGGCTGGCCGGCCTCGAAGTGCTGCGGATCGTGAACGAGCCGACCGCCGCCTCGCTGGCCTACGGCCTCGACCGCCGCGACCGCGGCATCATCGCGGTCTACGACCTCGGCGGCGGCACGTTCGACATCTCGATCCTGAAGGTCGAGGACGGCGTCTTCCAGGTGCTGGCCACCAACGGCGACACGCACCTCGGCGGCGACGACGTCGATCGCCTGCTCGTGGAGCTCGTGCTTCGCGAGGCGGGCGGGCCGCGATCCGCCGAATCGATCCAGGCGATCCGCAAGGCCGTGATCCAGGCGAAGTGGGATCTCTCGGAGCTGGACGAGGCGGAGATCCGAGTGGAGCCGTCCCCCGAGTTCGCGAGCGGCTTCCGACGACGAGTGTCGCGCGCGGAGTTCGAGCAGATGATTCGTCCGCTCGTAGACCGGACGCTGCAGCCCGTCCGCCAGGCGATGGCGGATGCCGCTCTCGAGCCTTCCGACGTTGACGAAGTCATCCTCGTCGGCGGCTCGACGCGAATTCCGCTCGTGCGCAGGCTCGTGGCGGAGCTCTTCGGCCGTACGCCTCACAGCGAGCTCAATCCCGACGAGGTCGTCGCGCTCGGCGCCGCCGTGCAGGCGGACATCCTGATCAGCGGCCGCCGCGAGATGCTCCTCCTCGACGTCACTCCCTTGAGCCTCGGCATCGAGACGATGGGCGGGGTCGTGTCGAAGATCATCCTTCGCAATTCGACGATTCCGGCGACCGGCCGCGAGATGTTCACGACGGGCGTGGACAACCAGACCTCAGTGGACATCCACGTCCTCCAGGGCGAACGGGAACTGGCGGCCGACTGCCGGTCGCTCGCCCGTTTCAGGCTGCGCGGCATTCCGCCCATGCCGGCGGGCCTTCCGCGCATCGAGGTTCGCTTCCAGATCGACGCAAATGGAATCCTCAGCGTCGGCGCCAGCGAGCTCCGCACCGATATTGCGCAGACCATCGAGGTGAAGCCGTCCTACGGCCTGACCGACGAGGAGGTCGAGCGCATGCTCATCGAGTCGTTCGAGCATGCGCAGGCCGACTTCGACGCGCGGCTGCTCATCGAGGCCAGGAACGAGGCCGAGACGGTCATTCATGCCACCGAGAAGGCCCTGCGCCCAGGCTTTGCCGAGATCGCCGCCGCAGAGCTCGAGCCCGGAGAGCGCCAGCGCATCGAGAGCGCGCTGGCCGACCTGAAGCAGGTCATGGCTGGATCGGACCGGGAGGTGATTCAGGACAGGACGCACGCGCTCAATCACGCGACGAGGCACCTGGCCGAGCTGATGATGAATCGCAGCGTGCGCGAGGCGCTCGCTGGCCGCAACGTGAAAGAGATGTGAATCGCCGGTTGACGCACAGATGCCCAAGGTCACTTTCATCAAGGACGGCAAGGAGACGACGGTCGAATTCGAGCACGGGAAGCTCGAGTACCAGCACCATGGCCTGCCGGAGTCGTTTCTCGACGTCGCCATGAACTTCGGCATTCCGCTGGAGCACGCCTGTGGCGGAAGCTGCGCCTGCACGACGTGTCACCTCATCATTCGCAAGGGCAAGGAGAACCTGAGCGA
>DASTDQ010000253.1:0-3684 GCA_035710305.1 Vicinamibacterales bacterium
ATCCTCGACATCAACATGGACGAGGGCATGCTCGATTCGGAGACCGCCATGACGACATTCCTGAACGTCGTGGCGACCGAGCCCGAGATCGCGCGGCTGCCGTTCATGATCGACAGCTCGAAGTGGTCCGTGCTGGAGGCCGGCCTCCAGTGCGTGCAGGGCAAAGCGATCGTCAACTCGATCAGCCTCAAGGACGGGCAGGACGAATTCCTTCGACGAGCCGCCACGATCCGCCGGTACGGCGCCGCGCTCGTGGTGATGGCGTTCGACGAGCGAGGCCAGGCCGATACTGCCGGCCGGAAGATCGAGATCTGCGAACGCGCCTACCGGCTGCTCGTCGATCGGCTGGCCTGCGACCCGCGTGACATCGTGTTCGACCTGAACGTCCTGGCCATCGCCACCGGCCTCGACGAGCACGCCTTCTACGCGATGGACTTCATCGACGCCGCGCGCGTGCTCAAGGCCACGTGCCCGGGCGTCAAGGTGTGCGGCGGCGTCAGCAACCTCTCGTTCGCGTTCCGCGGTAACGCGCGCGTGCGCGAGGCGATGCACTCGGCGTTTCTCTACCACGCCGTCCGGGCCGGCCTCGACATGGCGATCGTCAACGCCGGCCAGCTCACTGTCTACGAGACGATCCCGAAGGACCTCCTCGCGCTCGTCGAGGACGTCATCTTCAACCGCCGGCCGGACGCCACGGATCGTTTGGTGCAATTCGCGCGAACCGTCACGGGGCCGGCCTCGAGCCGATCGGCCGACCTTGCCTGGCGTGACGCGAACGTCCATCAGCGCCTCGAGCACGCGCTCGTCCACGGCATCGTTGACTACATCGACGATGACGTCGGCGAGGCGCTGCGCGATCTGCGGCGTCCGCTCGAGGTCATCGAAGGGCCGCTCATGAACGGCATGCGCACCGTGGGCGAGCTGTTCGGCTCGGGGCAGATGTTCCTGCCGCAGGTCGTCAAGAGCGCACGCGTGATGAAGAAGGCGGTCGCGTATCTCCTCCCATACATGGAGGAGGAGACAGGGGGAAAGGGGGAAGGGGGGCAGGGGGCAGGGGGCCGGGGGCGGCAACGGCCGAAGATCGTGCTCGCGACCGTCAAAGGCGACGTGCACGACATCGGCAAGAACATCGTGGGCGTCGTGCTCGGCTGCAACAACTACGAGGTCATCGACCTCGGCGTCATGGTGCCGGCCGACCGCATCCTGCAGACGGCCGTGGACGAACAGGCGGACCTCATCGGCCTGAGCGGCCTCATCACGCCGTCGCTCGACGAGATGGTGTTCGTAGCCCGTGAGATGACACGCCGCGGGATGACGACTCCCCTGCTCATCGGCGGCGCGACGACGAGCCGGCAGCACACGGCGGTGAAGATCGCGCCCGAGTTCACGGACCGGCCCGTCGTGCACGTCGTGGACGCCTCGCGCGCAGTGGACGTGGTGTCGCGACTGCTCGATCCGTCGCGGCGCGACGAGTTCAGCGCAGCGAACCGGCAGGATCAGGATCGGAGCCGCGAACAGCATGCCGCGCTCAAACGTCGGCCCCTCGTCGCGTGGCCCGACGCGTCGAAGAACCGCCTCCGGCTCGAGTGGACCGTGCCGGCGACACCATCCTTCACCGGCACGCGCGTCATGGACGTCGATCTTCGCGAGGTCACGCCGTACATCGACTGGACGTTCTTCTTCACGGCGTGGGAGCTCAGAGGCCGCTTCCCGGCAATCCTCGACCACCCTCAATACGGACCTGCGGCACGGGATCTCTACGACAACGCGCGCGTCCTTCTGGATCGAATCGTGTCCGAAAGTCTCCTGCGCGCGAAGGCCGTGTACGGCTTCTGGCGCGCGAACGCCGACGGCGACGACATCGTCCTGTACGACTCGGATCGCAAGGTCGAACGCTTCCCGATGCTCCGGCAGCAGGAGCAGATGCCGGCCGGTACTCCCCACCTGTCGCTCGCCGACTTCGTCGCACCACGGGAGAGCGGAATCGCCGATTCAGTGGGCGCCTTCGCCGCCACCGCCGGCATCGGCGTGGACGCGCTGGTCTCGGCGTACGAGCGCGATCACGACGACTACCACGCGATCATGATCAAAGCGCTCGCCGACCGGCTGGCAGAAGCCTCCACCGAGTGGCTGCACGCGCGGGCGAGGGCGGAGTGGGGCTTCGGCCTGAGCGAGGGTCTGTCGCCGGCCGATGTGCTCGCCGAGCGCTTCAGGGGAATCAGGCCCGCGTTCGGGTACCCCGCCTGCCCCGACCACAGCGAGAAGCAGCGGCTGTTCCATCTGCTGAGGGCAGAGCGGGCCGGCCTGTCGCTGACCGAGAGCTTCGCGATGGCGCCGGCGGCGTCGGTGAGCGGGCTCTACTTCGCGCACCCCTCCGCCAGGTACTTTTCAGTGGGCCGCATCGGACGCGATCAGGTGGAGGATTACGCGGGCCGCAAGGGGGCCAGCGTGGCCGACGTCGAGAGATGGCTGCGGCCGAATCTGGCGTATGAACCGTGATGGGCTCCTGGCTCTCGACTCTCGCCGCTCGGCTGTCCCAGTACCTATAGAATGCCCACAACCAGAACCGAGAACAGCGGCCCAGAGCCAAGAGCCCAGAGCCGGGAGTCCATGGAGTATCTAATCAAGCAATACCCGCTCGAAACAGGTGCGCTCGAGATCCAGTACATCGAGGAATACTTCGGCGAGTTCCCGCGGAAAAAGACCGCGGCCGAAATCGTGGCGCGGCTCCGCGACCGCGAATTCCTCATCCTCATGGCCGAAGCGCCGCTGCCGGACGACCCCGGGACCGTCGTTCCGGTGGCCTTCAAGATCGTGCACGAGATCCGGATCCGCGAGACCGAGCCCAAGCTGGTCGATCTCGTGGCGCGGCTCCACGGCTGCGTGCAGTTCCAGGGCGCAAAGGTGCTTTACAGCTGGATCGGCGGAACGCGGCGCGACTGGCGCAGTCAGGGCCACTTCAGGGCGCTGACCGAGGAGTCGGAGGCCTGGGCGCATTCCGCCGGATTTCACGAGGTCGTCGTCAAGACGAAGAACCGCTACTACGACATGCGCGGGACGCTCGACCAGCTCGAGTTCAATGTCATCAAGTACGAGGTCGATCGCGACGACAACCGTGAGTCGAAGGTCTATCTGAGCAAGCGCCTGACCTCCGACGTGCTGCGTTCCCACACCAGCAGCCGGAGAGTCGTCGTCGCGGACTGACGCTTGCCCCGCCGCAGCCGCGGGGCGGCGAAGGCGGGCCCTGGCCCGTCAGCTCTTGTTCCGCCCGGCCAGCCGGCGCAACGCCCGCGTCACAGCCATACGCGCAGCGTCCGTGGTCCGCATCCCGAACTTCCGCGCGATCTGGTCCATGCTCCACCCGGCCTCGACGCGGCTCACGATGAGCTCGCGGTCGCGGGCGCTGAGCTGCGACAGGCAGGCCTGGTAGTGATCGTAGGCCTCCTCGCGCACGGCTTCTTCCTCAGGTGACGGAAGCTCGGAGACGAGGTCCTGGGGCAGCTCCGCGGGCGCCGGATGGCGGCCGATGCGCCGGATCTCGTCGCGAATGCGGTTGATGACGGACTGCCTGAGGTAGGCCTGCATCGCACCGACGTGCCGGGGCTCGAAGTCGTCCAGCCGCCGCAGGACGTGCAGCACCGTTTCCTGCACGAGGTCGCCGGTGTCGAGGCTCCCGCGGGCCGC
>DASTDQ010000254.1:0-3410 GCA_035710305.1 Vicinamibacterales bacterium
CACTCCAATCAAGGCTGCGGCCTACGCGAAACTCCACCAGCGCGCGTCGCATTTCGCCATCGTCGGCGTCGCGGCCGCGCTCGAGGTCAAGGGCGGCGTGATCCAGTCGGCACGCATCGGCCTGACCGGGGCCAGCACGCATGCCACGCGTCTCACGGCAGTCGAGAAGGCGCTCGCGGGCAAGCCGGCGGCGAAGCAGAGCATCGAGGCCGCATCGGCCTCTGCAACGGCCGGCGACCTCAACGCGGACATTCACGCCAGCGAAGACTACCGCCGGGCGATGATTCCGGTGTTCACGAAGCGCGCGCTCGAGGGCGCGCTCGCGCGGGCGTGACGCTGCTGATCTTCACGAACCACGGATAATGACCGTTCGATTGGTTGTCAGCGCCCTGCTGGGCGGAGCGGTTGCAGGGTTAGCTTCGCTGTTTGTGCCGGGGCCTTTCGGTGTCGGCGCTGGCACGGCGATCGGCATCGCCGGCGGTCACGTGCTGGGTGAAAAGCGACTGGGTCGCGCTATCCCCTGGGGCCAAGCCCTCGCTATGGGGCTGGTCGCCGGCGCAAGCGCGTGGCTGACACTGGCCTGGCTGCAGCGGTAGTGCGCTGCTACGGTAGATCAACTTAAACGGCTTCAGCCGTCGCTCACGCCCCGAAGTGATACGCCGATAGCCGAAGGCCGGTGAACGTGTCGTTGAAGGCCACGCTGGCGCGTTCCTCCCCCGCCGCCCCGGCCGCGACCATCAGCGGCAGCAGATGCTCTTCGCGCGGGTGTGCGGTCCGCGCCGCAGGCGCTGTCGTCCATTGCTCCAGCCGTCGATTCCGCTCTACTGCCTCGAGCGTCATCGTCTCGCGCAGCCAGGCGTCGAAGGCCTCGGCCGCGGGAACGGCGCGCGGGTCCCGGAAGATCCGCAGGTTGTGAAACGTCATCCCGCTCGCGACGATGAAGACGCCTTCATCCCGGAGCGGCGCGAGCGCGCGGCCCATTGCCAGATGTTCGGAGGGATCGAGCCCGCGCTTGAGCGAGAGCTGAATCGCCGGAACATCCGCGTCGGGATAGGTCAGCTTCAGGGGAATGAACGTGCCGTGGTCGAAGCCTCTTTCACCATCGGCCCCGTTCGGGATCCCCGCGGCGTCGAGCAGGCTTCGTACGCGCGAGGCCAGCTGCGGCTCACCGGGAGCCGGCCACGTGATTGCGTACGATTCCGGCGGAAAGCCGTAGTAGTCGTACAGGATCGACGGCCGCTCGGCGGTCATGACCGTCGGGACCGGCTCTTCCCAGTGCGCCGAGATGACGAGCAGCGCCCTCGGTTGACGCCGGGGCACGTCGTGCACGGAGCGCAGGTACCCCGCCAGCCGATCGATGTCCGCCTGGGGAAACCCCATCTCGACGAACGGCCAGGGGCCGCCGCCGTGCGGCACGAACACGACCGGCATGCGCATCAGCTGTAGTTCAACGCCCGGAACATCAGCAGCCGCTGCTCGCGGATCGGATCCTTCTCGACCCGGCTCGTGTTGTCGATCACCATCGTCGGTCGATCCGCGGCGTTGAAGGCCGGCCAGTGCGGCAGCTTCGGAGTGTCTGGATTTCCCGTCCTGGCGAACGCGATCCACGCGTCGCTGACTCTGTCGGCCAGCGCCATCGCATCCGGCCCTCCGCCCGTGAGGCGGGTGGCCGCTTTGACGTTGTCGAACGCGAACGGAATCTCGATCGTGTGCGGGGATTTGAGCCTCCCGCCGTCGGCCGGCGATTCCCACCGGAAGTAATAGAGGAACACCGGTCCCCTGCCGAGCGCGGCGCGCCGCTCCGCGATCTTCATCACGGGTCCGCTGTAGCGATGATCGCTGGCAATCAGGAAGTAGAGGTCCGATGGCGACGCGCCAGGATTCGCTTTCTGATACACGCGCAGCGCCTCGTCAGTGTGGCTGCCGAGCAGCTCGCGAACGCGTGTCCGCATGGCGTCCTCGGTAAGCGAGAAGTCCTCCTCCCTGGCACTCGAGGTGAGCTCGGTGCGCGTCGACCCAATCATCAGCGGCACATCCGGCGATACGGCGGACGCCGCCGGGTGGAATGGATGCTGCGGCACGATCCGGCCGTCAACGAGCGGCGAGAAGCCCTGCGTCATCTGGTCCACGTTCATGCGGCGTACGACGGCGAAGTAGGCCGACATGATCCGGTCGAGCGGCAGCGTCTGCAGCTCGCGAACCTGCTTCGGGGAGAGGCCGAGGGTTGTCATCAGCTCGCGGGCCACCCGCGCGCCCTGATCGCGCTCCACGAGTTTCAGCGTGGCGCCGCTCTCGATGACGGCGCGATGGAACAACCCCTTGGCGGATGGCATCGCCAGCAGCGTCGCCACCTTGCGGCCGCCGCCGGACTGCCCGAACACCATCACGTTGTTCGCGTCGCCGCCGAATTCAGCGATGTTGGCGCGAACCCACTGCAGCGCCGCGACGATGTCGAGCATGCCGACATCGCCGGAGGCCGCGAAGGTGGAGCCGCCGGCCTCCTCGAGCGCGGTAAAGCCGAGCACGTTCAGACGGTGATTGATCGTCACCACCACGACGTCGCCTCGACGCGCGAGGTTGGCGCCCTCCGTGACGGGCGAGGATCCCGATCCTGTCGCGAAGCCGCCGCCGTGGCACCAGACCATCACGGGCCGCTTGCGTCCGTCGCTCAGCGCGGGCGTCCAGACGTTCAGCACCAGGCAGTCTTCGCTCTCGGACGGCAGATTCGCCCCCGACACGCTCAGCGCGGACGTGGCACGCGTCGCGTTCGGCTCGCGCTGCGGCGCACTCGGTCCGTACGCGACAGCCTCGCGCACACCCGTCCACGAGGACGGCGCGACGGGCGGCATGAACCGGTTCCGGCCGGCAGTGCTCGCGCCATACGGAATGCCCTTGAACACCTTCACGCCGCCGCCCAGATCGACACCGCGCACCCGGCCGTACGTCGTCTCCGCAATGACCGGGTCCCCTTCCGCCGCGAATGTGCGGGCAAACCCGACACTCGTCGCCGCGAGCAGGAATCCCGAGTACCTCAGGAAGTCTCGGCGGGATTGGATGCGCATGTACGTTCTCCTGCTTAAAGGTCGGACACACTTTACACCCTGGCTCTCAGCGTGTCTCATTCTTAAACCGATAGCCAAGGTGGGGACTACTTCTGAGACACAGCCGTTTCCCTCAATGCGCATCGACGCGCGCCATGACGCTGGCAACAAATCCGCTTATGCCGTTCGCGAGGAGACGATGAGCCACGCGACCGCGACCAGTCAAGGGATTGAAGAACCCAAGTACGTGCTCGGGGCGACCACACGCGAGCAGGAACGTCTGCTGATGCAGTGCAAGCTCCTCGAGCCCCAGGCCCGCTGGATGCTGGAGCACATCGGCGTGGGCAGGCACTGGAACACGGTCGACGT
>DASTDQ010000255.1:0-4544 GCA_035710305.1 Vicinamibacterales bacterium
ACCCGCCACACGATGAAGGAGCCCAGGATCCAGATCACCGCCATCGGCGCCACGACGTTGCCCCACTGGATGCTGAGGACCGTCACCGTCTGCGGGGCGAGGAACGCCATGGCGCTGACGCCGAAGTTGGTCGGGTTCCAGAGATGCCTCCCCCGGAGCCGCAGCACGTACTTCGAGAGGATCGAAATGAACGGGCAGAAGAAGTACGGCCACAGGAACGGCGAGCGGATGAGGATGCCGGCGCTGATGCCGCTGATGTAGGCGCTCGCCGGGTGCGGCCACGTGCCGTAGGTGGTGCGCCCCAGAACCAGCTCGGTACCGATAGCCGTGGCGATCGAGAGCGCCGTGCGCTCCCATCCTTCGAGGATGCCGAACGACAGATTCGCCGAGACCAGGATGGCCGTGATGAGCAGCGGCGGCAGAAACCGGTTGATCTGCCACCTTGCCTCACCTGCCATCGGGCTCCTTCACGCGGTGCAGCATGTCGATCTGCGGCCGTTCGATCGTCTGCCGCGATCCGGACGGCCACCTGATGACGACCCGATCCACGGACGAGGATTCGCCGAGCCCGTAGTGAAGGCGCCGCTGGTTCTGAGAACTGAAGCCGGTTGCGGCCGACACCTCCTGCGCCTGCAGCCGGCCGTTCCAGTGCACCTCCACTCTCGAGCCGATGGCGCTGCGATTGCTCGCGGTGCCCTCGAGCTCGAACTGAATCCAGTGACGCTCGGGCGCGGGGTGATTCCGGTAGATCAACAACGGGCCCCGCTGGTTCGCCACGATCACGTCGAGCGCTCCCCTGTTGCCGAAGTCCGCCAGCGCCACGGCCCGCCCGTCGTTGGTGTCCGTTACGCCGACGACCTGCGCCACGTCGGTGAAGCGGCCGAGCCCGTCGTTGATCCAGACGCGCTTGCGCTGGTAGCCGGAGAGGCTCCGTCCCTTCATCGGCGGCCAGTTGGCGGCGTCGGCGATGATGGCGCTGTGGCCGACGGCGATCACGGAGAAGTCGTACCAGTAGCTGCTCCGCTCCCCGGCCGACACGTAGCCGTTCACCAGGTAGATGTCCTGCGTGCCGTCGTTGTTGAGATCGCCGAACTGCGCGCCCCAGCTCCACCCGCCCAGATCGACACCCATGCTCGAAGCGAGGTCCTCGTACTCGAGCGGGCCAGGCCCCGCCGATTTCGGCACCCAGAGATCGTTGCCCTGAACCAGGACGCCTGGCTCCGAGATGTTCGTCTTGTAGATCGCGAGACGGCCGTCGTTGAAGACGTCGCCGAGCGAGGCGTTCATGCCGCTCTTGGGCGCGCGTCCGACCCCGGTCTGCATCCCGGCGTCCTCGAAGCGCTTTCCGCCTCGATTCGCGAACAGCTCGGATACGCCGTAGTCGTTTGCGAGAAAGAGGTCCGGATATCCGGTGCCGAACAGGTCCCCCGTCGTGACGGCCAGCGTCCACCGATTGCTGGTGATGCCGAGCGCGGCGGTCCTGTCCTCGAACGAGCCGTCGCCCCGGTTCCGCAACAGGTATTTCCGCCCGCCGTTGTTGGCATACTCGAAGCTCTCCGGCATGATCTTCGTCGTCTCGAGCGTCCAGAGATTGACGCGATCCGGCCAGTAGCCCGCGAGGAAGATGTCGAGCCGTCCGTCGCGGTCGTAGTCCACCCACGTGGCCGCGTTCGCATTGACCCACGGCGGCAGCCCCGCCCGCGCGCCCACCGCCACGAACGTGCGGCCCTGCTCGTTGTGGAACAGCTCCGGACGCCCGTACCTGTACAGCAGCAGGTCTTCCCAGCCGTCGTTGTCGTAGTCGCCCCAGACGGCGCCCATCGACACGCCCGTGTCGCGCTGGTTGACGTCGGCCACGCCAGCCTCGCCCGCCACGTCGGCGAACGTCGCATCGCCCTGGTTCCGATAGAGGCGATTGAGGCTTCCTTCGCGGCTGTTGGTGACGTAGAAGTCCAGCCATCCGTCGCGATCGAAATCGGCGACGGCCACGGCGGCCCCCATCGACGCCACTTGCGGCATGATGTGCTCGAGCCGCGCGTCGAAGGTCGGAGCTTCGTGCGCGAAGTCGACGCCGAGCCGTTTCGCCGATTCCTCGAACCTGAAGCCGAACCGCATGTCGCCGGCGCCCTCATCGTGCGGGAGGTCAGAGATGGCCTGCTGGTTCAGCGCGCGGACGGCGGCGAGGGAGCCGACGAGCAGGATGGCCCAGGCCAGCCAGGCGATGCGCTGCGAAGAGTGACTACTCAATTCCTCTGACGTGTGAGCCCACGGACGAACGCGTCGGGGCTGACGAAGCGGGTGTGGTACTCCTCCCAGTCCGATCGATGACGCTGATAGACGGGATCGCGTTCGAGCTCGACAGGTGGGCTTCCCTCGCCGTAGGCACGGCGATCGTGGGATGGGAGTGGCAGCACGGTTTGAGAAAAGCCGGTGTTGAAGTCCCCATCCTTCTCCCACCCGTCGCCGATCAGCACGAAATCCCGTCGCCAGCCGCTCGCCGGAGCGGGCTGTTCGCGGAATCGCAGGCGCATCTCGTCGCCCGCGTTCATGATCACATAACGGTCATCAACGCCGGACAATAGTGGATTCACATTACCGAAGCGCGTGTGGAAACCCACGAGGTCGCGCCACCGCTGGGACGCGGTTGCGATCCGCGAGTAGTCCGGGGTCTCCGGGGCGTCGCCTCTCGGTGACGTCGTCTCGGAGAACCCGCGGTACCGCAGTTCCGACTCCTCGACAGAAAGCCTGGCCGTTCGCATCGCCGTTTCGACTTCCTCGGCCAGGGCGAACGAGTCCCAGTAGACCTCGAGATTGGTGCGGAGGCGGAGTCGCGTCGCCTTCCCAGCCCTCTCGAGGTCGATGAGCATCGTCTTGTCCTTGCCCGCGGGGTAGCCGACGTCCGGAGTGAGGACGACCCAGGTCCGTCCATCGACGAGCGCCTCGAGCGCCACGCCGCTCGCTTTCACATGCCCGCCCTGGCCGATGGCGACGTTGATGCTGCTGTCGGTCGGATAGATCCATCCGCTCGCGACGAGCGTGGCCCCGCGCGAGGGGATCCGCCCGGCGACGTCGAGCTCGACGTAGTGCTCCTGCGCAATCCCCTGGTACGGACCCCGCTCGAAAGAAGCGAGGTACCTCCCGTCACGTGCGGCAACGACGTCGGTGACGTCGCGGCCCAACTCGTCGCGCGCCTTGGCGACCGGCCCGAGCATGCGCATCGAGCGCACCGCGAGCGCAGGCGGTTGAGCCGGCCTGAAGCGCTCGTCCACGAAGACCTCCGTGTCCTTCGGGTGATCCACCACCATCAGCGAGACGTGATCGAAGAAGTGCGTCTCCCACAACTCCGCGGTGATCCGCACGTCGTAGAAACCGTCTCGCGGCGCCAACTGGCTGCCCGCGATCCTGATCCAGTCCTCCGTCTGACCAACGCCCGCAGTGTCCTGCGCGTTGATCCGGAGACCGAGCGGCGACCGCCACAGGAAGTCGGTCACGAACGTCATTCGACTGCCGTCCCAGGCGAACACCCACGGACACGAACCCTTGAGGCGCTGCTCGGCCGCCATGACTTCGTCGGCGCCGGTCCCGAACTCGGCCTGCGCGATGCCGCTGGGCCAGACGATGCGGGCGACGTCCACGGTCGTGTGCATGCCGAGTCCGAAGTGGACCGGCGTACCCGTCATGATCTGTGTCTGGACGAGGAGGCCCGAGCGCACGCTGATCGAGCCGCCGACGCCGAACGAATTGATCCGCTGGTCGCCGGCGCGCTGCTGGCCGCGCGGACGGATCACCTTCCAGTGATAGCCCGCTTTCCCTCCGCCGTTCATCAGCCAGCTCGGCCGCCCGTCCATCAGGGCGGCCAGATCGATTCGCCCGTCGCCGTTTCGATCGATGCCGGCAAAGACCTCCGCCGGCGGCGGCGCCGGCAGGAGTTGCAGCGTATGGTCCGCCCCGGCAAGCCAGATCCGCGACGCTCCGCCTCCGGCCGCGATCACGTCGAGGGCGCCGTTGTTGTCGAGATCCGCGACCAGGAGGCGGTGGGTGCCGGGCCCTGCGGAATCGAGACCCTGCCACGACGCGATCTCGGTGCTGATCCAACCCGTCCCCTGCCGCGAGATCTTCCGGATGACGCCGCTCGACTCGAGCGCGACGACATCAACCTCGCCGTCGGCGTCGATGTCCGCGACGGCGACGGCGACCACGCCGGCAACACCGCTCACGTTCTCCATTCGAGAGAAGACTCCGGCCTGCCGGTTCGCGAAGAGATGAAGCGCGTTGTCGGCGCCCAGAAACACGGCATCCGCGTCGGCATCGCCGTCGAGATCCGCCCATCCGAAGCCACGCACGGCGCCGAGGCCGTCGAATGGCTGGACTCTCCGCCACGTCGTATCGCCGTTGTTCCTCAGCACGAACGTCTGGCCTTCCCTGCTCCCCACGACGATGTCGATGTCGCCGTCCATCTCGACGTCGGCGGGCCAGGCTCCAAAGACGGCGTCGGCGACGGGCGCACCCCCTGCGACCTTCGCGGTGGCATCCGCGAACCCGCT
>DASTDQ010000256.1:0-2184 GCA_035710305.1 Vicinamibacterales bacterium
CGACCGCGTCCTGCCGGCGCGGTGCCGCGCCCGGGGCCACCACCGCGCGCCGGCGGCGTCCACCCATCGCGTGCCGGTCCGTTCTGGACCATGCGCGTATCCGCGCTGAGGACGTAGCCGTTCAAGTACTGCGCACCGGCGTTGCCGAAATACTTGCCGTATTTGAGCGCCGCATCGTGCACCTTGACCAGCGCGTCCTGATACCGGGGATCGTTCTGCGACCAACCTGAGAAGCTCGAGAGGTCGTTGTTGCCAACGAGCAGCGCGTCCACGCCGTGCGTGGCGGCGATTTCCTCGGCGTTGGCCACACCTTCGAGCGTCTCGATCATGACGGTGACGAGCATGTTGTCGTTGGCGGTGGCGCGGTAGTTCACTCCCGGCCACACCTGGCCGAACGACCCGCCCCCGGAGCTTCGCCGGCCGACCGGCGGGTAGCGCGAGAATCGAGCCGCGTCGCGTGCCTCGAGCGCATCGTCAACGGTTGGCACGATGATGCCGATGGCGCCGAGGTCCGTGGCCTTCTGGATGCTCGACTCGAGTGCGTCGGGCATACGGATCATCGGCGCGGCGCCGACGCCCGGGCACGCCAGGATCATCCGGCGCACCTCGTCGTACGACATCGTGCTGTGCTGCATTTCGAACCAGATGTAGTCGTAGTGCCTGGCGACCTCGCAGTAGAATTCCGGGTTGAAGGTGGCGATCGTGTAGCTCGTGATCTGCTTGTCCTGGAACAGCAGCTCTTTGGCCTTGTTGTAGAACGGGCGCGGCGTGGCCGAATTGATCGAGGCCTTCACCTGCCAGCCCCAGCCGCGCGCATCGGCCTTGGCGGGCGTGAGCGTCCCCCCGATCAATGCGCCGCCCGTCCCTGCCGTCGCGGCGCCACCGGCGCGGCCGCCACCCTGCTCGGCCTGCAGCGCCATGGCGAGACTCGCCGCGAGACCAGCAGCCAAGGCAACCCGAAGTGACTTCATGTCCAGCCCCCCTCCGTGTGGATGGTAGTCGTTGTCGTCGTTTCTGCTCGCGCAAATTATCGTCGAACCGGCAGATGCAGGCTGCCCCATGCATCTCGGCGGCGCATAATCGAGGGCATGAAACGCCGATTGCTCCCCGCCGCGCCGCTGTTCACCGCGGTGATGTTGATGCTGCCAGCGCAGGTGCCTGCGCCTGTCACCCCCACCCCCGAAGCCCTGGTCACGGCCGCCAAGCGAGCCGCCGGAACCGACCACGCGGGAACGTTTCTCCGCATCTGCGTCGCCCCCGACAATTTCAATGCAGGCGGCCGGAGGGGCGGAGGGCCAGGGCCACGCGCCGTGCCCGACCGCGCCACCTGGTACGCGAAGCCCTACAAAGTCTTCGACAACCTCTATTTCATCGGCACCAGGATCCACTCCGCGTGGGCGCTGACTACGAGCGCAGGCATCATCGTCATCGATACGCTGTTCGACTACGCGATCGAGCCGGAGATGATCGAGGGCATGACGACGCTCGGCCTCAATCCTCGCGACGTCAAGTACGTGCTGATCAGCCATGCCCACGGCGATCACGATCAAGGGGCGGCGCTGCTGCAGAGCAGCTACGGCGCCAAGATCGTGATGGGTGCCGCCGACTGGGATGCAACGCTTCAGCGAGCCGCATCTGCACCCGGCGGCGTGCCGAAGCGCGATATCGCCGTGGGCCGCGAAGGGCTGAAGCTCACACTCGGCGAGACCGCCGTGGACGTCATTGCCACGCCGGGCCATACGCCGGGCACGTTGTCGTACTTCTTCCCAGTCAAGGACGCCGGACGAACGCTGATCATCGCCTACTCCGGCGGCACGGCGTTCAACTTCCCGCGCCAGGCGGCGAACTTCGCGATCTATCGCGACAGCCAGCGGAAGATGACCGAGGTCGCCGAGGCGGCTGGCGCGACCGTCCTCATGTCCAATCACACCGAGTTCGACCGTGCCTACGACCGCGCGCGGATCGCCCAGCTCCCGCGCGCGGCCGGCGAAAGACACCCGTACGAGACCGATACCGCCACGGTGATGCGCTATTTCGAGATGGCAGGGAACTGCGCCGAGGCGCAGCGTCTGCTGGCCCAGTGAGTAGGCCAACAATGCGTCGCGTTACAATCCGCGTCATGAAGCGCCGTTCACTCGTGGTGTTGACGATCTTTCTCGCGGCCGTCGTGCCGCGCCAGGCCGC
>DASTDQ010000257.1:0-2628 GCA_035710305.1 Vicinamibacterales bacterium
ACCGGTTGATGGAGCCTTCCGAGGCCGAGCCCCTGATCTCGAGGATGAACATCGTGCGCTCGGGCCACCTGCCGCTCGCCAGGAAGGCGCGATACGCGGAAGGGTTCACGTAGACGTTCGTAAACGACTGCGGCTGCCCGGCCGCCGGCGCATTGGGACCGTATGTCATGCCGAGGCCCGCGCTCAGGAAGACCCACTCGCGGAAGTCAGCCGGGAGCGTCAGCGTGTTGCCGGCGCCAAGGTTGGGTACCTCGCTGGCCGGCTGCTGTGCGTCGAGCCTCGGGACGATGGCGGCGGCGAGGAACACGATGAGCGCACAGGCCTGAAGCATTCTGGACATACCTGAATCGTAGGGACCGATGCGGGTGCTAGGGGCAAGAGTCATCGTTGCCCGATCATATCGAGGAAATTCCGGGTAGGATACCCGGGGACCGTTCTACGGCTATTCGTCATTTACGAGGGGGAAGGACGATCATGGCGCGACTCACCAGACGGGGATTCGTCAAGGCATCGGGCGTGCTGGCCGCGGCACCGGCACTCAGCGCACTGCGCGTGCAGGCCCAGGGGCCACCGGCGCCGGACACAGGGAACCTGCGCGTCGAGAAGGACATCGTGTTCGGAAAGGGTGGAGACAAGGACCTCACGCTCGATGTCTACCGGCCTCCCGCGGGCGTGACGTCGAAGCGTCTGGCGATCGTGCACCTCTTCGGGGGCGGCTTCTTCACCGGCAACAAGAACGCCGGCTACATCATCAACGACGCCAAGGCGCTTGGCGCCCGGGGCTACACGAGCGTGTCGGCGAACTACCGGCTCCAGACCGAGGGGCTGTGGCCGGCGCAGATTCACGACACGAAAGCCGCGATCCGATGGACGCGCGCGAACGCCGAGAAAATCGGCGTGGATGCCAACCGGATCGTCGTCGCCGGCTACTCGGCCGGCGGGATGCTGGCGCTCATGGCCGCCGGCACGAACGGAAACAAGGAGTTCGAGGGCACTGGCGGCAACGCTGGCGTGAGCTCGGACGTCAACGCCTGCATCGGCGTGTACCCGCTGGCAAGCGCGCAGATTGCGGGGGGGCTTTTCGGGGGGAAGGCGACGCCCGAGCAAACCGCGGCCGCGTCGCCCACGACGTATATCTCCAAGAGTTTCGCGCCGACGATCTTCATTCACGGTACCGCCGACACCACGGTGCTGCCGCAGTCGAGCATCGACTTCCACACGAAGCTCCACGCGCTCGGCGTGCCGTCGGCGCTGACGCTCATCCAGGGCGCCAACCACGCCTTCGACAACGCCGCGCTCGACGCGGTCGAGTTGATGGCCCAGTCGATCGACCTGTTCCTCGACCGGCTGATCGTCAACCCCACACCGTACCAGGGGTTCGGCGGCGGGGGCGGCGGCCGCGGGCGCGGAGGACGCGGCCGGGGCGGCCAGAACTAGCGTCTGGTTCTTGGCCCTTTGTTCTTGGTCCTCTGGTCCTCCGTGGTCCTGTGGTCCGTCCTGTCGTCCCAGGTCCAATGGTCCGCTGAGGACCTTGAACGAAGGACCAGGGACGGACCAAGCACCAAGGACTAAGGGCCAAGCACTAACTAGGGGATGATCAGGGTACTGCGGTCAACCTCGGTGCCGGCCCCGACCATCAGTTCGTGCGCCTGGTTCGCCTGCTGACAGATGTATTCGAAGAGCTCCGTGCCGTTCTCCCAGCGCAGGTTCGACGTCGCCGTAAACGGCGCCTTGTAGGCGGCGGGGTCGTCGATGGTCAGCTCGTATCGCATCGACGTGAGCGACGTGCGCGTGTAGCGCTCGATCAAATGCAGCTTGTCGGTGTGCGGCAGCTGGCCGCGATCGATCCAGAAGCCTTCGTTGAAACCGACCGTGTCCACGACCAGCGTGTCCCCCTCCCACCAGCCGATCGAGTGGCCGTAGAAGCTCGGCGCCAGGTCCTTCGGATGGGCACGGCCGTCCATGAATATCGTGCGGTAGGTATGCGGGCCGCCGATGTCGAAGATGTAGGCGACCTTCTGTTCCGGCAGCTCGAGGAACTCGGCGCCGTACGGCGTCAGCCACTGGCGCGGCCCGCCGGACGGTTTGCAGCGCGTGTGCGGCTCGAGCTCGTTTCGACGGCGATCGTCGGAGACCGCCAGGGTCCATTCCATGTAGGGGACCGGCGTGCAGGGCCCGGCCGCGCCACGGCCTCGCCCTCCGGCACGGCCGGCCTGGCCCGCAGGTCCTGCGCCCGCAGGTCCCGCACCCGCTGGTGCCGGGGGAGTGACGGCGCCCGGGCCCCCGGTGGCGCCCGGATTGAGAGAGGCCGGCGCCGGCGCCCTGTTGGCGTTGCAGAAGCCGAGATTGCCGCCGATCCACACACCCTTCTGCGTCGGCGTGGCGCCGATGACGATGCGGCCGTCCGCCGTACGTGGCGCTGGCTGATCCGCGAGACGGTTCCCGTCACCCTGTTGTGGCGCGGCATGCACAGTTGCCACCAACGCCAGGAGTGCACCGCCGAGAAGCATCTGTCTCATGCCGCGAATCCTAACACGCAACTCGCTGATTCCACAGGCGCCGTGACCGGCTATCGGCTCTTCACGGCATCGAAGCTGACAACCGGGGCATCGCCAACGACGGTGGCCG
>DASTDQ010000258.1:0-2739 GCA_035710305.1 Vicinamibacterales bacterium
ACCAGCATGATCGCGGCGACGTACCACAGCGTCAGCCGCACGCGTACGCTGTGCGACCGCCACCACGTCCTGAACGGACCGACGCGCGTCACGGCTCGCCTTCCTTCAGCATGAAGCCGACGCCCCGCACGGTGTGAATGAGCTTCACCGGCTGATCCAGATCCACCTTGCGGCGCAGGCGCGCGATGTGGACGTCGATCACGTTGTCGAGCGGCGTCGTCCTCGCCGTCTCCTTCCAGACGTCCCTGGCCAGCGTCTCGCGCGAAACGACCTGGCTCTGATATCGCATCAGGAACTCCAGCAACTCGAACTCCCGGACCGTCAGGTCAACGGGGCGCCCTGCGCGCGTCACCTTGCGCGTCACGAGATCCATCTCGAGATCGCCGGCGCCGAGCCGCGGCGACTCCGCGACGCGCCCGCGCCGGACGAGCGCGCGGATGCGGGCCAGCAGCTCGGCGAAGGCGAACGGCTTGACGAGATAGTCGTCGGCGCCGCTGTCGAGCCCCGTCACGCGGTCTTCGAGCGAATCGCGCGCCGTCAGCACCAGGACCGGCGTGTCCATGCGGCGCTGGCGCAGCGCCCGGAGGATTTCGAGCCCGTCGCGCCCCGGCAGCGTCAGGTCCAGCACGATGACGTCGAACGTCTCGGTGTTGACGCGGAAGAACGCCCCTTCCCCGGTCCGCTCGACCACGACCTCGTAGCGTTCGTCTTCGAGACCTTCGCGGACGGCATCCGCCACCTTCTGTTCATCTTCGACGACGAGGACCCGCATGGATGATCCGATTGTCCGTCAGAATAAAGGGACATGGATAGCGTCCCCTCCCCCGCCGGGACCGCCACGTTTTCGCTCCTAGAGACGATGCGCCTCGAGGACGGGCGTGTGCCCCGTCTCGAGCGCCATCTCGAACGAATGGCGATCGCGGCGCGCCGGTTCGGGTACGGCTGGGCGGAGCCGGCCGTTCGCGGCGCCGTCGAGGCGACGGCCCGGTCGCACGCCTCCGGGAGCTGGCGCGTGAGGCTGCTGCTCTCGCGCGACGGCGTGCCTTCCATCGAGTGCACGGGCTATGAGCATTCCGGCGGTCCGTGGCGAGTCGCCTTCGCGGCGCACCCCGTGGCCGACGCCCGCGACCCGTTCGTCCTGAACAAGACGACCCACCGGGCCGTCTACGACACGGCTCGGAGCTCACACCCGGATGTGGACGACGTGTTGTTGTGGAACGCTCGTGGCGAGGTCACCGAGGCCACGATCGGGAACGTCGTCGCAGAGATCGACGGCGTCCGCTACACGCCGCCGGTATCGTGCGGCCTGCTTGCGGGCACCTTCCGCGCCGAGCAGCTCGAGGCGGGCACTATCCACGAGCGCGTCCTGACGAAGGCGGACGTGGCTGCGGCAACGCGGCTCTGGCTGATCAACAGCGTCCGGGAGTGGGTCGACGCCGAACTCGTGGCTCGATAGCGATGTGCGTTGGGAGTTGGGAGTTGGGAGTTGGGAGTTGGGAGTTGGGAGTTGGGAGTTGGGAGTTGGGAGTTTGATATTGTTCCTTCCATGACCAATTACGCGGGGCTCGAACGTCAGCTCACCAGCGTGCTTCACTTGTCTCGTCGTCCCGTCGCGGTCGCGTTCCGGGACACGCCGCCGGATGGCGTTCCGGCGCTGACGGGATCGCAACCCTCCGGCTGCAGCTTCTGGCGTCTGGCCGCCGCCGGTCGGGTCTTCTACACGGTCCCGTCGGATCACTTCAACTGCCCCATCGGCAGCTACACGCACAACATCACGCTGCCCGAGGAGCGCCAGGTCGAGCTGAAGAGGACGCTGGGACTGATGATCGACATCGGCTACATCCAGATGGAGGAAATCCCGAGCGTGCCCCGGCTGCCGAAGACACCCCCCGTAACAATCTATGCGCCGCTGGCCGAGACACCGGTCGATGCCGACGTGGTGGTCCTGGCGGGCACGCCGTCGAACCTCATGCTGCTGCACGAGGCAGCCCTCCGCGCGGGGAAGAACGCGCTGCCGATGCTCGGCAGACCGACGTGCATGGCCATTCCCGCCGCGCTGTCCGGAGGCATTGCGTCGAGCCTTGGCTGCATCGGGAACCGCGTGTACACGGACGTCCCGGACGACCAGCTGTATACCGTCGTGTCCGGGCCGGATCTGGCCTCGATTGCCGGCCAGCTCACGACCATCGTGGCGGCCAACGAGACGCTGTCGGAGTATCACCGGGGCCGGCGGGCCAGCCTGGCCTCGGCGTGAAAATGGGGTCGGGAGTCATTTTCCGGGGGAGACGCTCGCCGGGGAAAATGACTCCCGACCCCATTTATCTGGCGTTATAATCCGCTCGCGTCCCGCTCACGCGGAAATGGAGCGACCCATGACAGGCGTGCGTTTGGCCCTGGTCGTCACCGCGCTCGTAGCCCCCGCGTCAACCGCCCTCGCTGAAACCGCGTCACGGCCGGTGACCTTCGCCAGGGATGTCGCGCCCATCCTGCAGCAGAAGTGCGAGTCGTGCCATCGGCCGGATTCGGTCGCGCCGATGTCGCTCATCACCTACACCGACGTGCGCCCGTGGGCCGCAGCCATCAAGTCGCGCGTCGCCGCGCGACAGATGCCGCCGTGGGACATCGTCAAGACTGTCGGCATCCAGCAGTTCAAGAACGACTCGTCGCTCAGCGACGAGCAGATCGACACGATCGTCGGATGGGTCGATGCGGGCGCGCCGCTCGGGGATCCGAAGGACA
>DASTDQ010000259.1:0-4378 GCA_035710305.1 Vicinamibacterales bacterium
CGTGAGCGCGGTCTCCCAACTGGCCAACGCGTGGCGCGGCGCCGGATTGATCACGGACCAGGAGAAAGCCGCGATTCAGACGGCGGCCGCTCAGGCCGGAATCGGCAAGAGCGAGTAGATCTCCGACAACTCCCAACGCCCAACCTCCAACTCCCAAAGGAAAGATGTTTGGGAGTTGGGAGTTGGGAATTGGGAATTGGAGTCTGGGAGTTGTCGGATCAGGCTTTGATAAGGCCCAGCGTCTTCTCTATCCGGTAACCAGGAAACACCTTCGCCGGGTCCTGACCCAGGTGCCCGCGGACCAGTTCACCGAGCACGTCGCGGAAGTCGGTCGTCACCGCGAGGTCCCGCTTCTCGAATAGCTGCTCCGGCTCGAGGCCGGGCCAGTCGCCGTAGACGCGGCCTCCCGCAATCGAGCCGCCGAGCACCATCATCACGTTTCCGTGCCCGTGATCGGTCCCGAGGCTGCCGTTCTCCGCGACGGTGCGGCCGAACTCCGACATCGTCACGAGCACGATGTCGCTCATGCGGTCGCCCATGTCGCGGACGAATGCGGCGAGCCCCATCGAGAACTGCCGCAGCATGTTGGGCAGCTGTGCGTTCTCGTTGCCGTGATGGTCCCAGCCGCCGATGTCGGCGAAGGCCACTTCGACGCCCGCGTCGGCCTTGATCAACCTGGCGATTTGCTGAAGCCGTTGGCCGAACTCGCCGGCCGCGCCGTATTGCGCGCCGTTGGCGGGCGCGTACGAACGCCGCTGTATCGATTCGATCATGCGCACGGCCTCGAACGTCGCCTTGCCGTGCGTCCTGATACCGGCGTCGCTCGTCGTGGAATACAGACGCTCGAGCACCTCCGCTGTGTTCTTGTCGGACACGCCGAACCGGGAGAGATTGTCGACGGCGATCGCTCCACGACTTCCACGAAGCGTCCGGGGCAATTGGGCTCCGGACGCGGCAATGGCGCGGACGGGGGACACACCGGCGACATCCGGCGGCAGCGCGCGGTTCAGCCATCCGTCATCGGTCTTGAGGCCGGGCGTGCCGCACTCCATGTAGTCCTGCGCGTCGAAGTGCGATCGGCTGGAGTCGGGCGAGCCCGCCGCGTGCACCACCGCGAGCTGACCGCTGTCCCAGAAGGTCTTCAACGGCTGGAGCACGGGATGGAATGCGAAGCGGCCGTCGAGATCGAGACCGCCGTTCGGCTTGCCCGGCGTCGGGACGGCAAGACCGGGCCGCACATGGTAGTACCGCGGCTCGAAGAAGGGAACGACGATGTTCAGGCCGTCGGCGGCGCCGCGCTGAAAGACGGCGACGAGAATCTTGCGGCTGGCCTGCGCCTGTGCGGCGGCGCGAAGCAGCCACGGTGGCGCGGCGCCCATGGCGCCGATGGTGATCGCCGAGGCGCGGAGAAACGAGCGTCGAGTCAGCACGGCTACCTCCGTTGAAAGTCGGGGGACGCAATGACCAGAGCAGCGAGCGTCGCCGGCGGGAGCTCCTTCTCGCCGAGGTTGCCGAGCGCTTTCTGCAGCGCGGTGCGCGAGGCGCCGGCGCCAAGCAGTTCCATGGCGGCGCGAGGGTCACGCGGGAGTCTCGCGGCATCGATGTTCGCGCCGGCAACCTTGCCGGTCGCCAGCGCGCTGGCAAAGTTCATCCGGCCGAGGAACCCCGCTGAATTGGCCCAGGCCTCGAGCGTGTCCGGATATCCCGTCGGCTCCGTCTTGGCATAGAGCGGCTGGCCGAGATCGGCGATGTACTGTGCGAGCGCGCCGGCGTCGGTGACGTCCGCGTCGAGCGCACGTGCGGCGCTGAGGACGAGCTCCATTGGCGTCTTCAGTTTCGATTGCCACGCGCCTTCCGAGAGGAACTCGCGCGACGTGAACATCGCCTCGAGCACGGCCCGAAGGTCGCCGTCGGTCTGCGTGAACGTGGCGGCCATCCGGTCAACCAGCGACTGGGGTGGAACATCCGCGACGAACCGCCGGGCCAGCTTGCGCGAGATGAATCGAGCCGTGGCGGGATGGCGGGCCAGGATGGCGATGACCTGCACACCATCCTGCTCGCCGCCTCCGGCCGCGATCGTGTGTCCCAGCACGACCTTCTCCTTCCGGTCGTGCATTGCCGGGTTGAACTGGAATTCCGCGAACCTGTTGACGTCATAGATGGTCCAGCCGCTGAAGCAGCGCGCGACGGCGACGACATCGTCCTGCGTGTAGCCGCCGTCCACACCCAGCGTGTGCAGCTCCAGCAGCTCACGCCCGTAGTTCTCGTTCAGTCCCGGCCGCCGCTGCGGCTGCGGGCCAGGAGTCGAGAACACGGGGAGATCGTCACGAGGCACCTGCGACATCCAGTTGTCGAGGTAGTGCAGCATCGCCGGGTGGCGAGCCGTCGCGAGCAGCAGATCGTGGAAGCGTCCGAAGACGTGAGGCCGGATCGCGTCGCGCTCGTAGCTGGTGAGCAGCATTCGCGCCGGGCCTTTGCCGTTGAAGACGTTGAAGTGGTTCAGCCAGAAGTCGACCAGTACTTCGCTGAGCTGGTGCGACGAGTAGAGCGCGCGAAGGAGCCGCCCCTCAATCAGCTCCTGGTTGACGAACTGCTGCGGCTGACGGGCGATGAGCGATTCGCGCCGGAGCTCCGGCAGATCGGCCACGGCCTGCGGCGGTAGCTGACGAAGGATCTGGCGGCGCTTTTCCGCATCGAACGACATCAGCAGCTCGCGCTTTTCCTTCGGCGATCCCTGCAGCGCCAGGCGGCGCTCTTCCGCTGTGAGCAGCTGCTGGAGCGGAGGGTTGAGGCGCTGGAATTCCGCGGTACGCGCCGCCGCTTCCAACTGCCGAAGCTTCGCCGCCTGTTCCGCCAGCGCCGGCAACCCCTTCAACATGTCCGGGCTGAGGCCGGGAAGAAACGTGGGCAGCCGATCGGCTGGAATGGACATGATGATGGCCGTGCGCTCTTCAGCGGTCCCGGTCATGAGCTTCTGGATTTGTTCGGCCGACAGCACCTGGTTCAGCGGCGGGCGGGGGCTGATCGCCGGCACGGGCGGCGGCGGCTGATACTTGTCCAAGATTTGCCAGGTGGCGAGCTGCAGTGTTTCCAACGGCTTCAGATGCGATGTGAGCAGCGCGTTGTCGGCATTCAGCTCGGGGTGCAATTGCTGCCGAATCCATTGCTCGATGCCGGTTCGACGAACGTGCTCCGCATCGCCCGGCCGCGGGCCGAACGTCAGGCGATTCAGGACGTGGACGACTTGCTTGTCTTTGGAGAGCTTCTTGTCGAACAGGTTGCCAGAGGCGAGGAGCGGAACGTGAGAGGCGGCGAGCAGTGCGAGGGTACCCACCGCGAATCCCAGACGTGTCATAGGATCCCCCTCCAGCGACGTTCGCCTTCATTAGACTCCACTTCCGGAAAATCGGTTGGAGGCCGCCGGTTTTCAGCCTTTTTCAGGACGTCCGTCAGGACTCTTCCCGATCGGTCCGCCTACGCTGTCCTCGCAGGAGGGCCAGATGCGGACCACCCCCACGATCGATCGCCGGCGCTTTCTGAAGCTCTCGTCGGCAGCCCTGGCGGCGCTGCCGGCCGGGTGCATCCCACGGCCCCTGCCTGCGCGGTCCGTGTACGAGTCGCTCATCCCCGCGGAGCCGGCGTCGCTCACGGTGAACGACGTCCACTCTCAGCTGAATGCCACGCGCGTGGCCGGCATCGTGAAACCGAAGGACGTCGAGGCGCTGGCGTCCGCCGTCGCGCAGGCGCGAGGCGAGGGGCGCGCCGTCTGCGTGGCGGGCGGCCGGCACGCAATGGGCGGGCAGCAGTTCGCCGAGGATGCGCTGCTCGTTGACACGCGTTCGCTGAATCGAGTGCTCTCGCTCGACGCCGATCGCGGGATCGTCGAGGCAGAGGCGGGCATTCAGTGGCCGGCGCTGCTTCAGGAACTGCAGCGTCTGCAGGAGGGACGCAGCCCTCAGTGGGGGATCGTGCAGAAGCAGACGGGCGCCGATCGCCTGAGTCTTGCGGGAGCCCTGGCCTGCAACGCCCACGGCCGCGGCCTGGCGCTGAGGCCCATCATCGATCAGGTCGAGAGCTTCGACCTGCTGGACGCCGACGGCGCGATCCGCGAGTGTTCCCGCGAACGGAACCGGGAGCTGTTCGCGATGGCGATCGGCGGCTACGGGCTCTTCGGCGTGATCACACGCGTCCGGCTGCGCCTGCGCCCGCGAACCAAGGTCCGGCGCGTTGTCGTGCTGCCGGAGACCGACGGCATCATCGACCGGTTCGAGGAACGGATCCGCGACGGTTATCTGTACGGGGACTACCAGTTCGCCACCGACTCGACGCGCGAGAGCTTCCTGGGCCGCGGCGTCTTCTCGACCTACCAGCCGGTTCC
>DASTDQ010000260.1:0-2491 GCA_035710305.1 Vicinamibacterales bacterium
CATCACTCCAATCCGCTCTACTTCGACATGTCCACGGCCATCACGATCGAAGGCGAGGTCCTGCGCCTGGAGTGGATCAACCCGCACGTCCTCCTGTTTCTCCAGTCGAAGAACGACAAGGGCGAGCTCGAGACGTGGATACTCCAGGGCGCTTCGCTCAACAACGCGAATCGCCAGGTGGGCCTGAAGGAGCGGCTGCAGCCGGGCACCCGGATCTCGGCCCGCGTGATGCCGCCCCGCAACCCGCTGTTCGTGAACGACGCGCAGGTGGTGCTGCTGACGAAGCCCGACGATGCCAGGCAGTCCTCGCGCATCGTGGGAGGGGGACAGATCCGGTTCTCCAACGGCGACGTCATGAACCTTGGCGGTGGACCGAAGTTCTGAACGAGCGGGGCCACGGGCTCAGGGATTCCGGCTATCATCCCCCCGGAGAGCCGCATGCCCTGGAACAGCCTGACCTTCATGAAGCAGCTCGACGCCTGCGGGAACCGCTACGAAGCCGAGAACGCCTGGTACACGAAGAAACAGTGGGGTGAGCAGGTCAAGTACATGCTCAATGCGTGGAACCTCTACCGGAGTGCGTCCACCAATGCGCTGGGCATGCTGCTGCTCGGCGACGGCAAGATTCGGAAGGACGCGGCGCTGCTCGGCAACTTCGGGATCACGTCGGTCGGGGGCGCATGGGATCCCGAGGAACAGAAGCTCGTCAAGGAGCTCGAGGCCAAGCGCGGCCAGATGCGGACCGCCCCGGGGCTGCAAGACGCGCCCAAGGTGCAGGGGCAGGGAAGCGTGCTCAGCGACATCGGCTGGACGCCGTTGATGAACGACGCCTACATCCTGGGCGGCACGCACGGCCTGCACGAGTTCCACCTGGCGCTCGAGGACGCCAAGGACCCCAACAAGCCCGAACTGAAGACGCTGGCCCACGACTTCGCCCTGACGCGCGAGACGGACCCGGTGAAACGGTGGCAGTCGTTCTTCCAGTCGAAGCTCGACATGTTCTGGGACCCGAGGTGGAACTCCCCGCGCGTGCTGTCGCGCGAGCTGATCGGCCTGGACATGTGCGGATACGAGCCGCAATTCTCCCTGGAGCAGCTCTCGTTCGCCTCGCGGGGAGTGGACAACGCCACCTTCAGCGACTACCTCGACGCGCTCATCTCGAGCGGCTACCGGACCAAGGACAAAAAGGCGCTGATGGACGTGCTCTCGCAGTTCCTGTTCAAGAAGCCGGGGCTGCTGTCCGCGTAAGATCGGCGTCACCATGCGGCTCGCGACGCTCGCCAGCGCGCTCGTTTGCGCCATCTCTCTCCTCGTCGACGCGCAGGCGCCGGCTCCGATCGACGCTGCGATGCAGGCGTTCTGGAGCGCCGACGGTGGCGGCGACAGGGAGGCGGCCGGCCGAAGGGTCGCGGCCGGCGGTGCGGCGTTCGACGATGTGTGGAGGCGGCTGCGGACCGGCCGGGCGTACGGCGCCAGGAAGACCGGGCGCATCGAGCTGCCCTCGACCGACGCTGGCGTGCGGCTCGACAACGTGGCCGAGATCCCCGCCGAGTACGACCCCGCGCGCGCGTCGCCCGTGCGCGTGAGCCTGCACGGCGGGGTCGGGCGCGAGGCGCCCGGTGCCGGCGATCCACCGGCACGGCCGCTCGCCAACAGGATTCCGAGCGCGGGCGAGATCGTCATCCATCCGCGCGCGTGGTCGGCGTCGCAGTGGTGGCACGCCGGCCAGGTGGACAACATCCGGCGGCTCATCGAGCGCGTCAAGCGCGACTACAACGTGGACGAGTCGCGGATGTACGTGACGGGGATCTCCGACGGGGGCACCGGCGTCTATTTCCTCGCGATGCGCGACGCGACGCCGTGGGCCGCGTGCATGCCGATGAACGGCCACCCGTCGGTCATCGCCAACCCCGACACGGGCGCCGACGGCCAGCTCTATGCCGGGAATCTTTTCAACTGCCCCCTGCGCATCGTCAACGGCGGCCGCGATCGGCTGTATCCGGCCGCGTCGGTGGCGCCGATTGTCGAGATGTTCAAGCGGACGAAGGCGACGCTCGAGTTCCAGGTGTACCCGGACGCCGATCACGACACGAGCTGGTGGCCGCAGGAGCGCCCGCGCTTCGAGGCGTTCCTCGCGGCGCATCGCCGCGCGGCGCACCCGTCGAGCGTCTCGTGGGAGACCGAGCGGACCGATCGCTACAACCGTTTCCGGTGGCTCGTGATCGATCGCCTCGGCCGGCGTGCGTCCGACGTCGCGCTCGAGGACGTGAACACCTTTTCGCCGGCGGCGGTCATGGAGCGGCCGCTCTTCGAGCGACGCCGGCCGTCCGGCCGCGTGGACGTGGAGCGCCGCGGCAACAGCTTCGAGGCGAGGACGCGCGGCGTCCAGGCGTTCACGCTGCTGCTCTCGCCGGACGTCGTCGATTTCGGAAAGCCGGTCCGCGTGACCGTCAACGGCAGGACGGTGCACGACGGCGTCGTGACGAAGGAC
>DASTDQ010000261.1:0-2318 GCA_035710305.1 Vicinamibacterales bacterium
CTCGGCCCGGCGGGCAAGCTCGCGTGGATGTTCGCCGGGGGGTTGTTCATCGGGTTCGGCACGAGGCTCGCCGGCGGCTGCACGAGCGGACACGGCATCTTCGGCCTCGCGAACCTCGAGTTGCCGAGCCTGCTCTCGACCGTCAGCTTCATGGCCGCCGGCATCGTCACGACGCAGGTCGTCTATCGCCTGATCTTTCCGCTGGTGGGTGCGCCGTGACGCTGATCTATGTCGCGCTCGGGACGATCTTCGGCTTCGTGCTCAGCCGTTCCGGGGCGGCCGACTACGACTTCATCCAGGGCATGTTTCTGTTCACGGAGTTCCAGCTGTACGGCATCATCGGCGTCGCCGTGGCCGTCGCGGCGCCGGGTATCTGGCTGATCAAGCGGCGCGGTCGCACGCTGCTGGGCGGGCCCGTGCAAATCGAGCTGAAGCCGCTCCATCGCGGAAACCTGTTCGGCGGCGCGCTCTTCGGCGTGGGCTGGTCGCTGGCCGGCATGTGCCCCGGCCCGATTCTCGTCAACATCGGCGAGGGCAAGATCTACGCGCTTGCCGCGCTTGCCGGAGCGCTGGTCGGCGCGGGTGCTCTCGGCTCGCTCTATTCGATATTCCAGCGGACGTTCGGCTTGCCGGCGATCAAAGTGGGGACCGGTGAGGGGTAATTTCTGATTGTTGATTGTTGATTGTCGATTCGTGGTGATTGGAGATTGGCGATTCTTGATTTATTGACGATTGGGCGACCCGAATCCTCCGATAGACCTACAATCACCAATCTCCAATCAACAAGGAATCAACAATCCAAGATCAAAGATCCGCAATTGGGCCAGATGGTCTACGGAAGTGAGATCTCAGCAACAGCCACCCCCTGCTCGCCGCAGATGGCGTAGAAGAGATAGGTCCGGCCGCGGTCGTCGAGGACATACGGATCGCGGATCTGGCGCACGCGGCCGTCCACGTCGCCCACCTCTGACGGCACCGTCGGCGCGCTCCCGCATTCGTAGTCGGTCTCCGGCCGCATGACCTCGATGGGCGGCGTCACCCGCCACGCCGTCCAGTCCTTCGTCAGATCGATCGTCGTGAACATGACCCGCTCGGGTGCATCGCCGATGGCCGTGAACAGCACCTGCAGCGTGGTGCCCTTCGGCACGAGCGCCACGTGGCGGACGCGGTTTGCATACGGCGTGTCGCGGAACGGGTTGCCGCCGATCTCGAAACTGGCCAGCGGATCGTTGGCGCGCGACAGCTGCCCGAGCCGCGACATCGCGTAGTAGCCGCCGGCGTGACGGAACACGCGCAGGTAGCTCTCCTTCGTGATTGCCGGCCTCGACGTGAAATGCAGGCCGTCAGTCGATTCCGCCGCCTGTGTGTACTGTCCGTAGCCCTTCTCGTTCGCCCAGGCCCGCGCCGCGGCGAAGGTATCAGGCCACCGTTCACCGTTGCTGAACCAGCCGTGCGTCCACATCACGATCCGGCGCCGTGCGTCGTCCACGAGAATCTCGGGCGACGCCAGGTGCGTCGAGAAGCCGCCCTGCGTCATGACGTCCGGCTGCGGGCGGTAGAACGCCGTGTCGCGCGCGTGGAGCACGCCTGGATCGTGGATCTTCCACGGCCCGGTGACCGAGTCGGCGTAGGCAAGCCGGATGAAGTCCCCTCGGTGGTTGGCGAAATACATGTAATAGCGGCCGAGCGGGCGCTGCACCCAGTCGGGTACGCGAATCACCGTGGGGCCGTTGACGTTCTTCCCAAGCGTCGGCGACGAGTCGACCGTCACCAGCGGATTCTGCGGGAGCCGGGTGACCCGAACGACGACGAGACGGTGGTCAACCTCCTGAGCTCGGACGATCTGGCCTCCCGCCTCATGGAAGAGATTCAAGCCGAAGTACTCGGCCACGATCGCCAGGACGTAGGCGATGACGAGCGCCATGCCGAGCGCGATCAGAAAGCGGGCCGGACCAGATCGACGCCTGTTCTTCATCTCGTGTTCCTCACGACTCAGGGTCGGGACGTCGCAGTCCCGAACGACGGCGGGAGGTCCGACTTCGTCTCCCGCAGGATTTCGACGACCGCCCGACGGTCGGCCGCTGATAATTTCGCATACTTCGCGGCGGTCTCCGCGCCGGACAGCACGCGCCACATCCGCCGGTACACGGCGTCTTTTGCGGCCGGCACGAGGGCGGCGAACGCGTCAGAGTAGATCATGTAGCTGCACGGATATCGCAGCAGCCGGCGCTCGAGATCGAGGTCGCGCAGCGAGCGCCCTTTGCCGTCACGAGGCCCAAGGGCGCTGAACCGCTCCGCGAAGCCCGAGGTTCCCCTGA
>DASTDQ010000262.1:0-7950 GCA_035710305.1 Vicinamibacterales bacterium
CTGGGCGAGCAGCGCGAAGACCAACAGTAATGAGCGCACGGCCACAGTCTAGAACGTTCATCCCCTCCGTGCCGCGTAGATCGTCAGGCTGACGATGTCGTTGTCCGCGCGCTCGTCGGCATGCACGATGGCGAGCCCGGCGGCCTGCAGGCACGATTCGACGCGTTCTCGCGGGACGCAAATCATGGTCATCGGGTGGAGACCCGCGCGGGTGTACAGCACGCGGGCCGGAACGCCCAGGCGCCGCAGCACGCTGTAGAGACGCTGCCGGATTCGCCGCGGCCCCTGTTCGCGGAGCCAGACTGCAACCTGGACGACCAGCGCACCGCCCGGGCCGACCGTGGCACAGAGCCGTTCCAGGCAGGCAAGCGCGTGGGCGATCGAGGGCAGGTGCTGCAGCACGAGCCCGCTGTAGACGAGGTCGAAGGACTCGCCGGCCAGCAGCGATTGGTCGCCTGTCTCGTCGAGCCTGAACTCGAGTCCCGGCCGCCCCGCCGCGCGCGTGCGCGCCCGCTCGAGCATCGACGGGGCGATGTCCACGCCGACGACCATGGCGAAGTGGTCGGCGAGGGGCAACGTCAGGCGGCCGGCGCCGCATCCGAAGTCGAGCGCGCGCGCCGTGCGGGCGGGGACGCCGAGCGCGTCCAGACGCTTCATCAGCTTGCGCACCTTCCGGCGCCCGACGGCGTAGAACTCCTCCTCGTTCCACTTGCCATGACGCAGCTGGGGAGAGGAGGCGACTGCCCACAGGGGATCGAGCTGGGCGAGCTCTTCCCACCCACGCGCATCCGGCGTCGTGCGCGATTTCTTCAAGTGATGGGAAGCCTAGTCCCAGAGGTCACTTGAATCGACCATGAGATCCGTCGTTCACCCTTCTCTGTTCTCGCTTCTCCGTTCGTGTTCAGGTTCGGGGGTGATACCGCCGACGTCGCGAAGAACCCCGGAGGGAACGCCGAACTCCCCAACGGAAGGTGAACACGAACAGAGAAGGTCAGAACCGAGCAGCGTGAACACACGATCTCTTGCTCAACTCGAGTGATTCGACGTTCAGGGCGCCGCGAGCGCGAATGCGTATAGCGCGCTCCCGCCGCCGACGATCACGTACTGCCGCCCGTCGAGCTCGTAGGTGATCGGCGAGTTGCCGACGCGGCCGATGCCGGAATGCCACAGCGTCGCGCCGTCGCTCGTGCGCAGCGCGAGCGCGCTGCCGGCCGAATCGCCCGTGAACGTCAGGCCCGATGCCGTCGTCAGCACGCCTGCGGAGCCGGCGCCGCCATGGAGGTCGTGACTCCAGCGCACGCGTCCCGTCTGATACTCGATTGCCCTGAGCACGCCGCGGCCGTGCACGGCCGGGCTCGCTCCCGCCCAGCCGTACTCGCCGTGCTCGGGCTTGAAGAAATAGAGGCCGTACCCGTCGTGCGCGCTGACCACCAGCAGACCGGTCGCGGGATCGAAGCTTGGCGATCGGTAGTTGGTCCCGCCGGCTTCGTCAGGCGCGACGAGGCGCCCGTCGCGGGCCGGCTCCTTGTCGGGGTTGGGGATCGGACGGCCTTCCTTGTCGATCTCCTTTGCCCAGTTGACGGTCGCGAACGGTGCCGTCAGCAGGTTCTTCCCGTTCGTGCGATCGAGCACGAAGTAGTAGCCGTTGCGCGACGCCTGCAGCAGCAGCTTGCGCGGCGTGCCGCCGAAGTCGCGGTCCACGAGAACGGGCACTTCCGCGGCGTCCCAGTCGTGCGTGTCGTGCGGCGACACCTGAAATCCCCAGACGAGCGCGCCGGTGTCCGGGTTGAGCGCCACGATGCTGCCCGTCCAGCGGTTGTCGCCGGGACGCATGGCACCGTTGAGGACGGGAGTCGGATTTCCCGTTCCAACGTAGAGCAGGTTCAGCCCGGGATCGTAGGTGCCGGTCATCCACATCTGGCCGCCCGTCGCGCCGCCGCTGATCGAATCCGGCGTTCCCGGCGGAGGCGTGCTGTAGAAGGTCCATTGCGGCTTGCCCGTGTCGGCATCGAAGGACCGCAGGATCCCGGGAAGGTTGTCGAAGTCGCCCGAGACGCCGACGATCAAATGGTTCCGGATGACGAGCGGCGCGTTGGTCGACCAGTAGCCGCGCTTGCTGTCGGCAATCGCGATGTTCCACCTGACCTTGCCGTCCCTGGCGTCGAGCGCGACCAGACGGGCGTCTGGCGTGGTGAGGTACACGAAGTCCTTGTAGACCGCGACGCCGCGATGCCCGATGTGAAAGCCGTCGTTGGCGGGGTAGGCGTAGCGCCAGATCTGCCGGCCCGATCGGGCGTCGATCGCCCACACGTTGTCGGGCGTCGTGACGTACACGACGCCGTTCACCAGGATCGGCGTGGCCTTGATCTGCTGCGTCTGTCCCGTCTGGAACGCCCAGGCCAGCGTCATCTGGTGCACGTTGGCCGGCGTGATCTGCGTCAGGCGGCTGTGCCGCTGCCCCGTGTAGTCGCCGTGATACGTCGGCCAACTGTCGGAGGTCGGCTTCAACAGGGCGGCTGGATCGAGGCCCTGGCTGGTGACGCGCGACACCGCGAGCGCGATGAAGAGGGTCGTTACCAGAGGATGAGGGAGCAGTTTTCGCATCGTTGTCCTCGGGTCCGGCTCAAGCCGGACACTACTTCAGCGTCTGCAGATACGCGAGCACGTTGTGCATGTCGGCGTCGGTGTACTTGCCAAGCTGCTCGACGTGAGCCTGCAGCGGATCGTCAACGGTAAACGTGACCAGCCGCGTGGGCCAGGATCGGTGCCAGCCCGATGTATCGGTGATCGCGATCGTGAACTCGTCGCGGTACGTCAGGGTGCCCGAGACGGTCTCTCCTGAAGCGGTCTTCACGGTGACCTTCGGCACGGCGCGAGCCGATCCGCCTCCCCGGCCCGCGCCCGGGTTGAGCATGCGCTGCAGGAGCGCGAGCCCCTGGTATCGACTCGCGATTCCGGCGAGGTCCCCGTTCGCGGAATGGCACTTCACGCACGCGCCCTCGAAGTACCGGCGGCCCGCTTCGGCATTCCCGCTCTGCAGGTCCGACGCCGCGACGACGCGGCGGCCGCCTGCCACCGAATCCGCCTGCGACTTCCGGTCGTGGATGAAGGCGACGATGGCCGCGAGCTCGGCGTCGGGGAGTGTGAACGCGGGCATGCCCTTGTCGGTCCGCCCGGACCGGACCAGCGGGATGATTCTGTTCCCGCGCACATCTTCAGCCACCAGCGCGGACCTCGTCAGGTCCGTTCCGCCTTCGCCGCCGGCCGCGTCGCGTCCGTGACAGAAGCCGCACTGCGCGGCGAAACGCACACGGCCGGCGTCGACCTGCTCCCGCGGGTACTGTTGCGGCGTCGTCGTCTGCGGCGGGCGCTGCGCCGCCGGGCTGGCCTGGCCGCGCTGTGCCTCGAGCGGCACGAGGACGAGGAGGCTGAGGAGCCAGAGGGCGCAGGCGGTACGAAGGTGCGCTTGCCACGCCGAAGCCGCGCAGCGGCGAAGGCGGGAGGGTGCGAAGGTGTGAAGGTGCCGTGACTGCATGCCGCGATGAGTATTGTCGTCCTGCCCAGGCGCGTCAATTGCCCGGATGACGGCAAGAGCGCTGGAGCACTTACGATACGATTGAAAACGGGCAGCATCCAGCGTGTCCAGATTCTCGACGACGATCCTACCGCTGCTGTTGACGTTGTGCGTGATGTGGCGCGTCGAGCTTGGCTCCGCTCATGCGGCCGCGCCTCAGGCCGCATCCGCGCCGGCCTTCGACGCCGCGTCCATCAGACGCAGAGAGCCGGGCGATCGGCCGCCCGCGACGCGCATGCTCGTCACACCAGGGCGAATCAGCTTTCAGGCCGTGCTCCTCAGAGACTGCCTCCAGTGGGCCTTTGGTGTCGCGGAATGGCAGATCGCCGACGGACCGGCGTGGATCGGCCGGGGAGTGCGATGGGACATCGAGGCCAGGGCCGAAGGGGCTGCGACGGATGCCGAGCTCCGGCAGATGTTTCGCGCCCTGCTGGCCGAGCGGTTCGGGCTTCGCGCGAGCCGCGACGCGCGGGAGACGCGCGTCTACCTGCTCACCGTCGCCAACGCCGGGCCCAGGCTTCGGCGCGCCGCTGACAACGCACCGAAGAGCGACGATTGGCGCAGGTCTCCGCTCTTTCAACAGTCGAAGGCCGGCCCAGGCTCGGTGACCATTCGGGAACTGACGACCGAGCGCGTGTCGATGCGGTACTTCACCGAGTATCTGTCGCGGCAGCTCGGCGCGCCGGTTCTCGATCGAACCGGACTGGAAGGCGACTTCGCGTTCGCGCTCGAGTGGCAGGCGGACGCGCCGCCGCGCGACGCGCAAGGGCCTGCGGGAGTTCCTCCGGCGCCCCGGCAGCCTGGCAACGAGATGTTCGGGTCCGCCGGCATCGAGGCGCTTCGCGATCAGCTCGGCCTCGCGCTGGCATTCACGCGCGCCCCGGTTGACATGCTCGTCATCGAAGCCGTCGAAGAAGCCAGGGAAAACTGAACACGTCCTGGCTGATGGGCCGAAAACTTGAGATCACAGAACGTGATCTCAAGTGCGGAAGCACTGGCGCCAATGACCATGCGCGTCAGATGGGGCCTACGTCTTCCGAAAGCCGATTCGTCGGCGCGGGAGGGGCGCGGGTTCGATGAGCTGCCGGATCGTCTGGAAGACGGCTCGGAATTGACCATCGTATTTCTGCTCGAGTTCGTCGATCCGCGCCGCCAGCTCGGCGTGGGCCGCGAGCATCGATCGCAGCCGTACGAAGGCACGCATGATCTCCACGTTCACCGCAATGGCTCGCGAGCTCTTGAGCACGCTCGACAGCATGGCCACGCCTTGCTCGGTAAACGCATACGGGCGGGTACGTCGGCCGCCGTGGCCACGAGAACTTGAGGTCACAAATTGTGACCTCAAGTCGGCGAGTTCGGGCTTGGTGAGCCGGAACATGAAGTCGGCGGGAAAGCGCGCGCGATTTCGTCGAACGGCCTGGTTCAACGCCTTGGTCCTGACTCGATACAACGACGCCAGCGTCGAGTCCAGCAGCACCTTCTGGCCGCGCAGGGGCAGAATCGAACTCGTGATGACGTCGGGCATCGGGGTCTTCGCCGGAGCGGTCTTGTTCACTGCGCCCGAGCCTGGTGCAAGCGGGATGCCTTGCGCGCCTGCGTCCGAATCGGTCGATCGTCATCGCGATCCAACGGCCCCGCGGCTTCGAGACGTGCAAGGAATGCGCGTTCACCACGCTGTTCACGTAGCACGGATTGCGTACCCGGTGCCCCGGAGAGGTGGCCGGTCCCCTACCCTCGTGTCAGCGCGCGGCCTTGACTTGTCGTATCTCTCCTGAGCAGAATCCGAAATCCACAAGACGGGGCGGGGAGCCCACGACGTGAAGCCACTCATCACACGTTACAGAGCGACTGCAGGAGCGGGGCTCGTTGCGATTGCCATCGCGATCGCGCTCACCGGAGTGACCGAGCGAGCGGTTGCCCAACAACCAGCGGCCGACTCTCTCGACGTCGTCCAGCTGCGGCCGAACTTCCACGTCATCGCCGGAGCGGGCGGCAACATCGTCGTGCAGCTCGGCCCCGATGGCGCCATCCTCGTCGATTCGGGATCGACGGACAAAGTGGAGGTGGTGCTGGCGGCGATCCGGAAGCTGACGCCTCTTCCGATCCGCTACATCATCAACACGAGCATGGACGCCGATCACGTCGGCGGGAACGACAGGCTCGCCAAGGCCGGACTCAGTATTCTCCCGGGCGCTGTCGCGGCGGGGGCGGGGTTGAACGACGACCTGGTCTCCAACTCGGGCAGGGCCAGCGTGCTGGCGCACGAGAACGTGCTGACGAGGATGACGGCGGCGACGGGTCCGCAGGCCCTGCCGTTCGCACACTTTCCGACGAAGACCTTCGCCTTCAGGCAGTACTCCATGTACCTGAACGGCGAAGGCATTCAGGTCATTCACATGCCGGCGGCGCATACCGACGGGGACACGATCGTCTTCTTCCGCCGTGGCGACGTGATTGCGACCGGCGACATCATCGACACGACCCGCTGGCCCTTCATCGACGTCAAGCGCGGCGGGAGCGTCCAGGGCGAGCTCGACGCGCTGAACCGTCTGATGGACATGAGCATCCTCAACGTGCCGCTGCAGTGGCACCCCGACCGCACGCTCCTGGTGCCCGGGCACGGTTTTGTGTACGACAAGTTCGAGCTGCTGGAGTACCGCGACGCGGTGACGGTCGTCCGCGACAGAGTGCAGAACCTGATCGACGAAGGGAAGACGCTCGCGCAGGTGAAGGCCGCCGATCCCACACTCGGATACAAGAGCCAGTACGGGGCGGACAAGGGTGCATGGACCACGGATATGTTCGTCGAGACCGTCTACAACGAGCTGGCCGCGAACAAGGGGAAGAAGGAATGAGCCGAGTGCTGGTGGTGGTGGCGTCGGCGATCATCGTGTGCGGCCTCGCGCGCATCGAGGCCCAGCGCGGGGGCGCCCCGGCGCCGCCACGCGCGCCGCGAGCGGGGGCGCCCGTCGATCTCACGGGTTATTGGGTGTCGATCGTCACGCAGGACTGGCGCTGGCGCATGGTGACGCCGGCCAAGGGCGACTACGGCGGCGTGCAGATGACTCCCGCCGCCAGAAAGATTGCCGATGCCTGGGATCCGGCCCGGGATGAAGCCGCCGGCGAGCAGTGCAAGTCCTACGGCGCGCCCGCGCTGATGAGCGTCCCGGGGCGGCTTCACATCACGTGGCAGGACGACACCACGCTCAAGGTCGATGCCGATGCGGGCACGCAGACGCGACTCCTGCGCTTCGGGAAGGTCGACACGCCCGCGGATGCGCCGCGCACATGGCAGGGCATCTCCCAGGCGCAGTGGCTGACGCCGCGCCCGAACGTGCCGCTGCAGTTGAGGCCGGCCGACCGTGCCGCGGACACGCCTCCGCTTCGCCCGTCTGGCGGCTCGCTGCAGATCGTCACCAGGAATCTCCGCACGGGATACCTGAGGAAGAACGGCGTTCCCTACAGCGAGAACGCCGTGCTGACCGAGTACTGGGATTACTACAAGCGGCCGAACGGCGAGGAGTGGCTGACGATCACGACGCAGCTCGAGGATCCCGAGTATCTGCCGAACGTGCGGCTGACGGCGCCGATCTTTAGGAAGGAGCCCAACGGGAGCAAGTGGGATCCCACGCCCTGTTCGGCGAGGTGGTAGTTACGGATTCGTAAGGGGGTCGGGAGTCATTTTTCGAGGACGGTCATCTCATGCCTCATAGCAACATGCGCTACGTTGGATTCTCCGCACTCGTTGCGGCAGCGCTCACGGCGGCTCCTGCGTCCGCTCAGATCGATCTCACCGGTACCTGGCAGCGCGTGGCTGCAAACGACAACGGCGCCTCGCGGGAACCGGTCGATCTGCTGGGGATGCCGCTCAGCGCCGATGGCCGCGCGAAGGCGTTGAGCTATGACATCGCCGCCCTCTCGGCGACCGAGCGCCAGTGCCAGATGTACACGCCGTACTACGCGCTCGTGGGCCCGTTCCCGCTCCAGTTCGTCATGGTGCCGGACCCGATCACGCAGAAGCTGCTGGCCTGGAAGATCCTCGGGTGGGGCGACCGTGACGAGACGGTGATCTGGATGGACGGACGGCCGCATCCGTCGAAGTACGCGCCGCATCCGCACGGCGGCTTCACCACCGGCGTGTGGGAGGGCGACACGCTGACCGCCGTGACGACGCACTTCAAGCTCGGCGACATCAAGCGCCACCGCGGCTTCAGCAGCGACCGCGCCACGCTCACCTATCGCTTCAACCGGCACGGCGACCTGCTGACCGTCACCGGCATCCTCGAGGACCCCGTGTATCTGGCCGAGCCCTACGTGCTGACCGAGGTCTTCCGCCTGACGACCAACCCGAACGGCTTCCCGTTGACGGCGTGCGA
>DASTDQ010000263.1:0-2707 GCA_035710305.1 Vicinamibacterales bacterium
CGTCGTCGGCGGACCGAAGCGCCAGGAGTTCGGGCTGTTGAAGTCGATGAACCACGTGCCGGTGAGGTCGAACGGCGGCTTCGGGCGCGGCTTCGCCAGATTCGCCGGCGCCAGCGCGCCAACAACGGGCGCGACGGACGGGTCTTGAGACTGTGCCAGAACGCCGGCGGCCATGACTACCGCCAGCACCACGGCCGCCGCTCCCCGAACGATCGATGTCCTATTCATGTTGCTTCCTAACCACGAAGGCCACGAAGAACGCGAAGGCGTGGTTCATAGTTTCATTTGTCCCGCAACCGCATCCGCACTCGCCCGTTCTCGTCGATGTACTCGCGGTTGTTCTCGCAGACGAACTCTACCATCTTGTAGTCAGGCTGCCGCCTGTAGGCCAGCGTGTAAACGAGGGGCGCCTCGAGCACGACCGGATCGGCGATGGTGATCTGATCGTGGAGGATATCCTTCGCGACGAGTCGCAGCCGCTCGGTGATGCGCATCTGATCGCTGTGCGGCAGACCCTGATACGACAAGACCGACTCCTTGATTGCGACCGTCTCGACGACGAGCGTGTCGCCGTCCCAGCGTCCGACCGAGTGGCCGTAGTAGCCCGGCGCCACCTCGCCAATCGCGACCTGCGGCCGGTTCATGTAGATTCGCCTGACCTCGGAGAACGCCTCGGTGATGATCGTGATCTGCTCCGGCCGCGGAATGATCTCGATCGGGTACAACGCCACCGACATCATGCGCGGCATCCCGTACGGCGTGCACTGGGAGGCAGCCGTTCCAAGAGGTTCGCCCTTCTTGGTTGCTTCCTCTTCCGCAGCGCGCCTCGCGCGGTACTGATCGGCATACGGCTGCTTGAGCGCGATCGGGCTGGCCGGAGGCGGCGCCAGGGCGGGATCGGCGCCGCGGCCGCCCCGGTACGGGGCCCACGCGCCAGCAAGATCCGGAGGTGCGGAAGGCGCCTGCGCCGACGCGTCAATCGCAAGTAGGACGGTGAAGATGCCGGCTGCCGCGAGCCCCCGTGTTCTCACGGCTGCCCCCCGCCCCGCCCGGGGCCGTTGCCAAGCACACGGCCGTCCGGCAGCGTGATCTGCACGAGAAACCCGCCCGATTCCCCGTTCCGCAGCGGGTTCATCACGAGCGTGACCTTGTCGCCGCGCTTCAGGTCGTTGAACTTCCACCCGCCCTGCATGAGGATGCTGGTGCTTCCGAGCTCGATGCTCCAGTGCCTGACCCGCCCCGACTCCTCGACGTCGATCTCGATGTAGGCGTGCGGATTGGTCCACTCGAACGCCGTGACGGTTCCGGCGAGCGTGACCCGTTTGGCCGTGTCGAACATGGCGAAGGAGTGGTGGGCCAACGCCGGGTGGTTCAGGGCGGCCGCCCACGAGGCAAGCACGGCCAGACACGAGACCACCCTGGTCGCTCTCGTCATGGCGGGCAAGATAACACGGGGGACGCTCGAGCGGACCGAAGGCCCTCGCGCTCGGGTTCTCACCCTACGAAGCGTTTATAGCCCCCAGAACCAGATTTGGTCAGAAGTTCTCGACTTCAAGCAGGCCTTGTGCCGACGTGGCACACGACCGGTCTCCAGGCCTGCGCGTGCTGAGCAATTTTGGTAAGCTTCGGTGGCAGTGGACTTGCTCGGCCATGGCGCACCAGGTGTCGTGTGCCCTTGTTGCAAATTACTGATTTGTCGGTTCGTTACGAGGATCGACCGCCAGCGATCGACGGCGTCAGCATGTCTCTCGGGCCCGGCGAGATCGTGGGCCTGTCGGGCCCGTCGGGATGTGGCAAGACAACGCTCGCCCTGGCCCTCATGGGCCTTCTGCCGCCGGCCGCCGAACTTCGAGGATCAATCCAGTTTCAAGGCCGTGAGCTGACGGGCCTCACCGATCGCGATCTGCAGACGGTTCGTGGGGCCGAGCTGGGCATCGTCTTCCAGGAATCGTCACTGGCCCTCAATCCGCTGCTCAGGGCGGGCGGGCAGATCGCCGAGGTGGTTCGCGCGCACGAACGGTGCGATCGCGGCGCGGCGCTCGAGCGTGCCCGCGCCGCTATGGCCGGGGTCGGCTTGGGCGAGAACCTGCCGCGAATCTTCGACGCCTACCCTCACGAGCTCAGCGGAGGGGAGCGCCAGCGGGTCCTGATCGCCCAGGCCATCGTCTGCCGGCCTCGGCTCGTGATTGCCGACGAACCGGTGGCGTCGCTCGACGCGGATGTCAGGGCGGACGTGCTCGGCCTGATTCGCGCGCTCAACGAACAGCTTGGCATCTCGTTTCTGTTGATCACGCACAGTGCGGATGTGCTCGCGACGACTGCCACGCGCGTGATCAAGATGATGGCCGGGCGCATCGACGACCGTCCTGGCACACCAACGACGACCTGCGTGCGCAGGGCCTTGCCCCGAGTCGAAAGGGGCGAGGAGCGAGGGACGGGGACGAGGCAACCACTGGTCGAGCTTCGAGGTCTGAGACGGACTTACACGCTCCGCCGCATGTTCTCCGGACGCCGCTATAAGGTCGAGGCCTTGCGGGGCGTCGACATGGACATCGAGCGCGGATCCACCCTGGGTCTGGCCGGGCGATCAGGATGCGGCAAGTCCACGCTCGCACGGTGCATGGCTGGGCTGGAACCAGCCGACGCCGGCCACATCCGGATCAACGGGACGGACATCGCGGCTCTTCGCGGCCGTGCCCTCCTGCCG
>DASTDQ010000264.1:0-3704 GCA_035710305.1 Vicinamibacterales bacterium
GCCGACCGTGTGCGGATCACCTACTCGTCATCGGCGGCCGCGCGCGGCCTTCAGTGGCTCACGCCCGCGCAGACGGCCGGCAAGAAGCACCCGTTTCTCTTCAGCCAGGCGCAGGCCATCAACGCGCGCTCGTTCATTCCGCTCCAGGACACGCCCGGCGTGCGCGTGACCTACGACGCCACGGTCCGCGTCCCGAAGGATCTGGTGGCCGTCATGGCCGCCGAGATGATTCCCGGCGACGCCGGCAGCGGCCTGTTCCACTTCCGCATGCCGCAGCCGATTCCCTCGTATCTCATCGCCCTCGCCGTGGGAGACCTCGCGTTCAAGCCGATGAGCGACCGGACCGGCGTCTGGGCGGAGCCGTCGATGGTCGAGGCGGCGGCGCGCGAGTTCGACGACACCGAGCAGATGATCAAGACCACCGAGGCCTTGTACGGTCCGTACCGGTGGGGACGGTACGACCTGCTCGTGCTGCCGCCGTCGTTTCCGTTCGGGGGCATGGAGAATCCGCGGCTCACCTTCGCCACGCCGACGGTGATCGCCGGCGACAAGTCGCTCGTCGCGCTCGTGGCGCACGAGCTGGCGCACTCCTGGTCCGGGAACCTGACGACCAACGCCACGTGGTTGGACTTCTGGCTGAACGAGGGCTTCACCACCTACCTCGAGCGCCGCATCGTCGAAGCCGTCTTTGGCAAGAGGGTCGCCGACATGCAGGGCGTCATCGCCCTTCGTGATCTCGAGCAATCGCGAAAGGACCTGACGGTTCCAGGGGACCGGACGCTCCTGCCCGACCTGAGCGGCCGTGATCCGGACGAGGCGTACTCCACGGTGCCCTACGAACAGGGCGCCTTGTTCCTGTCGTTTCTCGAAGCGAGGTTCGGCCGCCAGGCGTTCGACCAGTTCCTGCGGCGATGGTTCGACGAGCACGCGTTTCAGGCGGTCACGACCGCCCAGTTCCTGGCGTTCCTGAACGCGCACCTGATGGCGCCCAACCCGGCGGCTGTTACCGACGCCCAGCTCCAGGAGTGGCTGCACAGCGAGACCGTCCCGGCCTTTGCCGTGCTGCCCTCGTCCGATGCGCTCGCCAGAGTGGAAGCGGCGCGGGACGCATGGCTCGGCGGCGGAACGATCGACGCGCTTGCGAAGGACGCGGCCTCCTGGTCCACGCAGGAGTGGATGCACTTCGTGGACTCGCTGCCGCGCAAGATGGACGCGAGCCGGCTTGGCGCGCTCGATCGCCGCTTCAGGCTGACCGACTCACAGAACGCAGAGATCGCGCACGTCTGGTTCCGCCTCGCGATCGCCAACCGCTACGCGTCGGCGTATCCAGCCATGGAGCGCTACATGATCCAGATCGGCCGGCGGAAGCTCATCGTGCCGTTGTATCGCGACCTGGCGGCGACTCGCGACGGGATGGCGCTCGCGACCAGGATCTACGCGAAGGCGAGGGACGGCTACCACCCGCTCGCGCAGGGCACGATCGCCGGCATCCTCAAGCAGAGAACGTAACGGCTTACTTCGTTTCGTCCCAGACGACCTGCACGTTCGCCCGGAGCCGTGCCGCCTGCGGTTCCCCGTAGCCCTTGTACTTTGCCGGAATCTTCCACGACGCGGCCACCTCGTCGGGGGTGCGCCCCGCCTTCTTGGCCGCGCGCACGGCTGCGGCGAACTCGTTGTTGAACCTCGCGTACTCCTTCAGATCGGCCACGGTCATCACGGTACTGTGCCCCGGGATGATCTGTTCGACGTTCTTCAGCGCCGCCGCCTTGGCCAGCGTCCGTCCGATCTCGACGCCGCTGCCGCCGTTGTTGGCGTCGAGCAGCGGGATGTTCTTCCCCGAGAAGATGTCGCCGGCGTGCATCACCCCGAGGGCCGGGAACACGACGAACGCGTCGCCGTTGGTGTGGCCCCGTCCGAAGTAGTGGAGCTCGATCCGGTCGTTTCCGCTGCCGAGCGTCATCGATTCCTTGAAGGTCCGCCGGGGCAGGCCGTGCCCGTTGTTGTCCTTGAAGATATTGGCCGGCGCGCCCGCGGCCGGGGTGATGCCGGTCGGTGTACGCATCTCCTGCATGTTCTTGGCGGTGTTCTCGTGGGTGACGACCTCGACCGAATAGGGGAATTCGACGTTGCCGCTCACGTGGTCACCGTGCGTGTGCGTGTTGATGATCATCGTCACCGGGCGGTCCGTCACCGTCTTGATCCTGTCGAGCAGCGGCTGGCCCCAGCCCGGGTTCTTCGTGTCGACCACGACGACGCCCGCGGCCGTGATGAAGACCGCGCTGTTGCCTCCGCCGCCGGTCATCACGTAGAGGTTGCCCTTGAGCCTCTCGACTCCGACGACCCGCGCCGCCGGCTGCTGAGCGCCGCGGCCCGGCGCCTGCTGCACGGCGGCGACGGACATGGACAGCGCACCCACGGAGATCAAGACTCCGAGAACAATCAGTCTGGTCATGGGCCCTCCTCGAGCGCCGGGATCATAGCAGGGGGCAGGGGGCGGGGGGCAGGGGGCAGGGGGCGGGGCGCAGGGGGCGGGGGGCAGGGGGCAGCGTCGTACGTAGTTGTCCGGCTTCCCTGGCCTGAGCGAAGTCGAAGGCAGCCGGACCGTGTGCGTGCCGGCTTTAGCCCGACCGTGACGGCAGTATCATGGCTGGCGCCGTCGAAAGGGGGGAGCCGTGCGTCTGATTCACACCGCGGGCCTCGTCGGAGTCGTCTTTGCGCTCGGCTTTGCCGCTGCCCGGGCACAAGTGCCCCAGGACGCGCAGGCGCCGACGCTCGACCAGATGCGCAAGGCGGTCGCCGACCTGCGCGGCGGGCGGATTCCGCGTCCCGCGTCCTACGACACGATGACGGCCGAGCAGAAGGCCTTCGTCAAGAGCGTCCTGAGCGGGCCGCGCGGCGACATCAGCGGGTCGCTCGGCGTGATGATGGTCAGCCCCGTGTTCGGCGACCTGGCGCAGAAAACGATTGCCTACTCGCGATTCGCCGGACGCGAGGGATACTCCGTCGTACCGCCGAAGTTGTCGGAGCTGGCGATCATCATGGGCGCCCGCGCCTGGAACGCGGAATACGCCTGGTACGTCCACCGGCGCGCCGCCGAGCGGGTGGGGTTGAGCGCCGAGGTGATCGCCGCGATCCGCGACGGCAGGCGCCCTGCGGCAATGGACCGGGACGTGGCTGCGGTCTACGACTTCTGCAACGAGCTGCTGACCACCAAACGCGTGCGGGACGCCACGCTTCAAGCGGCCCGCGCCGTGCTTGGCGGCGACCGCGGCGTGATCGATCTCGTAGGCACGCTCGGCGCCTATCAGCTCGTGGCGATGATGATGGTGGTTGACGAATTCCCATTGCCGGACGGAGTGGCGCCGGAGTTGAGACAATGAGCCCGACTCGCCGCGATTTCATCAAGACGACGGCGGCGACGGCGGCGGCGCTCGCGGCGGGGCCCGGCGTGTCGCTGGAGACGGCCGCGCAGACAGTGCCTGCGCAGGGGCCGGATCCGCTCGTTCTCGAGTTGGCCGCCGAGGCGCTCGACGCCGCTCGTTCTGCCGGGGCTTCGTACGCGGATGTCCGCGTCGGCCGCTACCGGCGGCAGGCGGTCGGTACGCGCGAACGGCAGATCACCGGCGTCAGCGACAGCGAGTCGTACGGGCTCGGCGTGCGCACGCTCGTCAACGGGTGCTGGGGGTTTGCCGCGACGAGCGTGA
>DASTDQ010000265.1:0-17191 GCA_035710305.1 Vicinamibacterales bacterium
GTGCCCGCTCCAGTATCGTCATCAGATCGGCGGGCAAGCGCGCGGCCGCCGAACGGGACGCGTTACTGCCTTCCTCGCGAAGCACGACGCCGTCGGCGGCAAGGGCGCAGCTGCCCGACGGTGTCGTGGTGTCGAGGGCCAGGACCAGCATGGCTGGATAATAATCAATGCGCCCGAACGATGTCGTCCACGATCACGGCCACGCCGGCAATGCGCCAGTACCTCGACGCCAAGCGTCAGCACCGCGACGCCATCGTGTTTTTCCGGATGGGCGACTTCTACGAGATGTTCTACGAGGACGCGCTCGTCGCCGCGCGAGCGCTCGAGCTCACGCTGACTTCGCGGTCGAAGGACGCGGGCGGCAACGGCATCCCGATGTGCGGCGTCCCTTTCCACGCCGCCGACGGCTACATCGCGCGGCTCGTCCGTAAGGGATTCCGCGTCGCCATTTGCGAGCAGGTCGAGGACCCGAAGAAGGCCAAGGGGCTCGTCCGGCGCGAGGTCGTTCGCGTCGTCTCACCGGGGACGCTGACTGATTCGAGCTACCTGGAAGCGAGGGAGCCAGCATTCCTGATGGCCATCGCGTCGTCGGGACCAGCAGGCGCCGAGACGTTCGGCGCCGCGCTCATCGACCTGTCAACCGGTGAATTCAGCGCGGCGGAGTATGTGGGCCCTGAGGCGTTCTCCGCGCTTCGCGACGAGCTCGCCGTGCTTCGCCCGCGCGAGATCGTGGTGCCCGGCGGACAGGCACCTCAGGACCCGTCCTCGGTCGCCGCGCGGCTCGGCGAGATGTCACACCTTCAGTTCGCCGTCACCGCCGTTGACGACTGGAGCTTCGAGCCTGAGGCTGCGCGGCGCGCGCTGCTCGATCAGCTCGAAGCACACGGCCTCGAAGGCTTCGGGCTGGAGGGCCGGCCTGCCGCCACGCGGGCCGCCGGCGGGCTGGTGACCTACCTGCGCGAGACGCAGAAAGCCGGCCTGGCCCACGTCCGCGCGATCACGTACCGGACGTCGAGCGACAGTCTCGTCATCGACCCCATCACGCTCAAGCACCTCGAGGTCGTCGCCGGCAGCGAGGGCGGAGTCCAGGGCTCCCTGCTTCACGAGATCGACCGGACGGCAACAGCGATGGGCGGCCGCCTGCTGCGGTCCTGGCTGCTCCGTCCTCTCCGCGCGCTGGAGCCCATTCAGGATCGACTGGACGCGGTCGAAGAGCTCGCGTTTCGCGCATCGGAACGCGGTAAGTTCCGCGACGCGCTCAAGGGTGTACACGATCTGGAGCGGCTCATCGGGCGCATTGCGCTCGGCACCGCCGGGCCGCGCGAGCTCGTGTCGCTCCGTCAGTCGCTTGCGGTGGTCCCACGGGTGACGCTGCTGCTCGAGCCCCTCCAGGCGCCCCTGCTGCGGAGCCTCGTCGCCGGGCTCGACGACCTGCCCGACCTGCGCGGCCGCATCGAGCGCACGATCATCGACGAGCCGCCGGCGATTGCGCGCGAGGGAGGCTTCACCCGCGACGGCGTCGATCCCGAACTGGACGAGCTCAAGGCCATCAGCCGATCCGGCAGGCAGGTGATCGCGGAGATGGAAGAGCGGGAGCGCGCGCGCACCGGCATCGCCTCGCTCAAGGTCCGCTTCAACCGCGTGTTCGGCTACTACATCGAGATCTCGAAAGCGAACCTGCACCTGGCCCCCTCCGACTACCAGCGAAAGCAGACCATCGCGGGCGGCGAACGGTTCACGACCCCGATGCTCAAGGAATACGAGGAGAAGGTGCTCGGCGCCGACGGGCGAATCCTCGTTCGGGAGCTCGAGATCTTCGAAGATCTGCGGCGCGTCGTCGCCGCCGAGTCAACCGTCATTCAGGACACCGCGCGCGCGCTCGCCACGCTCGACGTCCTGGCGGGGCTGGCCGAAACGGCGACGATTGCCAACTACACCAAGCCGCACCTTCACGACGGCGACGAACTGGTCGTGACCGACGGACGCCATCCGGTCGTCGAGCGCTTCACCGACGCGTTCGTGCCCAACGACATCGATCTCAACGGGACCACGCGTCAACTCGTGATCCTGACGGGGCCGAACATGGGTGGCAAGTCAACCTACCTGCGGCAGACCGCGATCATCCCCCTTCTGGCGCAGATTGGTTCCTTCGTGCCGGCGCGCCACGCCAAGGTGCCGATCGTGGACCGGATCTTCGCGCGCGTCGGCGCCTCCGACAACATCGCCCGCGGCCAGTCTACGTTCATGGTGGAGATGCAGGAGACGTCCAACATCCTGCACGCGGCGACGTCGCGAAGCCTGGTCGTGCTCGACGAGATCGGCCGCGGCACGGCGACCTTCGACGGCCTCAGCATCGCGTGGGCGGTCGCCGAATACCTCGCCAGCAACCCAAAGGCGAGACCGAAGACGCTCTTCGCAACGCACTACCACGAGCTGACGGACCTTGCGGGAACCCTGCCGGGCGTGGCGAACGCGCACGTGACGGCCCGCGAGTGGAAAGATCAGATCGTTTTCCTGCGGAAGATCGTCAGCGGCCGATCCGATCGCAGCTACGGCATCCAGGTGGCAAGGCTCGCCGGGCTGCCGGCCGGTGTCGTGGCGCGTGCGCAGCAGATTCTCGCGGGACTCGAAAACGACGAGGCCTCGCGCGGCGGCCGGCCAACGCTTTCCGGCGCCGCCGGAGACCCATCGACGGCGCAGCTGGGCCTCTTCGCCGCGCGCCCCGAGGCGGCCCCTGGCCCCGACGCCGGGATCCGGGCGCGACTTGACGCCGTCAACGTCGAGGACACGACGCCGCGGCAGGCCCTGGAGATTCTGGCGGAACTCAAGAAGCTGTCTGAAGACACGTGATGACGCCACGACGGGCGGCTCTCGTGGCACTGGTTGCCGGCGCCGCGTGGGGGTGCCGCGCGGCCGCGCCCGCCGATCCACGCATCATCACCATCGCCGTTCGCTCCGGCCCGACGACGCTCGATCCCAGGCTTGGCAACGACGAAGCCACGCAGCGGATGTCGCAGCTGATCTACAGCCCGCTCCTCGAGCACGGAGATGATCTGCGCGTTCGGCCTGCTCTCGCCTCCCGGCTCGACAACCCCGACCCGCTCACCTACATCGCGCACCTGCGGCGCGGCGTCAGGTTCCACGATGGCCACGAGCTGACGTCGCGCGACGTCGTGTACACGTTTCGCAGCGTCCTCGACCCTGGGCTCGTGTCGCCGTTCAAGGGAGCCTTTCGCCCGCTGAAAGAGGTCACCGCGCTCGACGACTACACGGTGCGCTTCAGGCTGTCGGAGCCGTTTGCGGCATTTCCCCTGCAGCTGGTCGGCGTCCCGCCCATCGTTCCTGCCGACGCGGGCGACTCTTTGAAGGTCCGCCCAATCGGCGCGGGCCCCTACCGGTTCGTTCGCCGCGACGTGGACGACACGCTGACGCTGTCCGCATTCGACGACTACTGGGGCGGCGCGCCCGACAACGCCGGCATCGTCATGAAGGTCGTGCCCGACGACGTCATGCGCGGTCTCGAGCTGCGAAAGGGGACGACCGATCTCGTCGTCAACGACCTTCCGCCCGACATCGTGTACCAGCTCGACAAGAGCGGCGCCTTCACCATCCAGCGTTCGGCCGGACTGGACCTCTTCTACCTCGGTTTCAACATGCGCGACGGCGTGCTGCGCGACGTGAGGGTCCGGCACGCCATCGGATACGCCGCCAATCGAGACGCAATCATCCAGTACCTGCGGCGCGGGCTCGGCCGCCCTGCGTCGGGCCTCATTCCCGATCTGGCGTGGGCCTTCGAGCCCGATGTGCACCGGTTCACCTACGACCCCGAGCGAGCCGGGCGCCTGCTTGAGGACGCGGGCTACAGGGACCCGGACGGCCCGGGGCCGCGGCCGCGGCTCCGGCTGTCACTCAAGATCTCGAACAGCGAGGAAACGCGGATTCAGGCGGCCGCCATCCAGCAGGATCTGCGTTCCGTCGGGATCGATCTCGACATCAGGTCGTACGAGTTTGCGACCTTCTACGCCGACGTGCTGAAGGGCAATTTCCAGATTTTCGCGCTCCAGTGGGTCGGCGGGGCGATGGTGGATCCCGACATGCTGAGGCGGGTGTTCCACTCCTCGGAACTGCCGCCCTCGGGATTCAATCGAGGCCTCTACCAGAACGAGGAGGTCGATCGCTTCCTGGAGCTGGCAACGACGTCGCTCGACGAGGCGGATCGGAAACGCTACTACAGCAGGGCGCAGCAGATCATCGCCCTGGAGGCGCCCTACATTCCCATCTGGAACAGGACCAACGTCGTCGTCGCGCAGCGCTCGCTCGACGGGCTGCACATCGGTCCGCTGGGCGACTTCACCGCGCTGCGGGAAGTCCGCCGCAGGCCGTAGGTCGAGGCGGCCTACCCTTTCAGGTTCTCGAGTTCCGCCCGCGCCTGAGGGGCGTACGGCGAGTCGGGGTGCTGATCGACGATCTGGGTGAACGCCTTGCGGGCTTCCTCTTTGTCGCCCTTCTGCGCGTAGGCGCGCGCGAGCTCCATCAGGATGGCGTCGGTCGGATAGTCAGGAGAGCTGACGCCCGCCATTTCTTTCCAGGTCGCGATCGCGGCGTCGAGCTGTCCCGCCCGTGCCTGGGCGTCGGCTTTTCCGAGGCGCGCCATGCGGCCGTAGACGCTTCCGACTCCCGCCCGCGTGGCCACTTCGTCGAACTGCTTGATCGCGTCCTCGTGGCGGCCAAGAGCGGCGAACGCTCCTGCGAGGTGATATCGCGCGGTGATGCCGGCGGCGCTGTCAGGATACGCATCGGCGGCCGCCTGCAGCTTCGGCAGCGCCGCGGTCAACTTCGCCGCTTCCGTCGAAAAGCTGCCTGTCGCGCCGATGGTCGCCGCCGCCGGAAGGTTGTCCTCCCCCGCCTTCGCGCCGGCCGGCACGACCTGCGCGTTCAGCGCGACCATTGCCTCGGCGAGCAGATCCGACCCGCGTGACTGGTTCCGCTGTCTGAAGAGCATCACGCCGGCGGCCACCACCGCGACCACGATGATCCCGACGAGCACGACGCCGATTTCGCGCTGCCGCGCGTCGAAGAAGTCCCGTGCCGCGCCAATGGTGTGCACGAGCTCGTTCTCTTTCAGATGGTGACGTTCTTTTCGTTTCATATCCTCACGTGACCTGCTACCAGCTACCGGTTACCAGCTGGATATGGCGTCCCCGGGCAGAATTGAACTGCCGGCCTCGCGCTTAGGAGGCGCGCGCTCTATCCATCTGAGCTACGGGGACTCGACCCCTATTCTACGAAACTCCCAATACTGTATTCGAGCGATGCTTCACTAGTACTGCAGGACCGAAAAGACCTTCTCGCCGGGCAGCTTCGACTGACCCTTCAGAAAGAGCAGCTCGATCAGGAAGGCCAGGCCATGAAGGTCTCCCCCGAGCTGTCTCACGAGCCTCGCTGCCGCGGACGCTGTCCCACCCGTCGCCAGCACGTCGTCCACGATCAGGACGCGCTGGCCGGACTGGACGGCATCGGCGTGGATCTCGAGCGCGTCCGTGCCGTACTCCAGCTCGTAGGTCTCCTTGATGCGATGCGACGGAAGCTTGCCGGGCTTGCGGATCGGAATGAAGCCGGCGCCGAGACGTTGGGCGACGCCGCTCCCCAGTATGAAGCCGCGGCTCTCGATGCCGACGACCAGATCGATCGAGTCCTCTTCATACGGAGCCGACAGCCGGTCGATCGTGGCCTCGAAACCCTTCGGATCGCGGAGAAGCGTCGTGATGTCGTAGAAGAGAATGCCTGCCTTGGGAAAGTCGGGGACGTGCCGGATGTGTTGTTTGAGATCCATGTACCTCTCGACCTATGAAGTCACGTCAAACGTGTCGTACAGCCCGCTCGGGTCCTCGCCGACGACGTCCACCGTCTGCACGCGCGCCCCGCGCGGACCTCGTCGTATCGCGGCCTCGACCCGGGTCACCGCCTCGGTTTCCCCTTCGACGTGCACCTCGACGCGGCCGTCGGGCAGGTTGCGCACCCACCCGGTCACCCCTTCGCGCAGCGCGACGTCTTGCGTGAAGTAGCGGAACCCGACACCCTGCACGCGCCCGCCCACCACGATCCGCCGCGCCACACGCATTGGACCACTGATTATAGGAACCCGCGCCTCAACTCCCAAAGCCTCGGAAGAGAACCCGGCCGCCAGGCGTACCGGGCCAGGGAATCGAGAGCAGAATCACCGCGATCGCCATGCCGAAGAAGATGAGCACCGTCCGGTGACGGGCCGCTTCGGCCGCCTTCCGCACCCGCGCTCGCCCGATGTGCGCCAGCGCAAGGGCCGCCACCATGCCGAAGATGTGTTCGACGGTGTAGAACCGGAGGATCGGGTCGCGCATGGCGGCGCCCATGTCGGCGAAGCCGGCGTAGGTGACCGGGCTCAGCACGCCGTACAGGAGGATGCCGATCAGAAACTGAACGTCGAGACTCGTCGTGAAGACGCGAATGCGAAGATCGTCGCTCTTCTGCCACGGGCGACGGCGCGTCAGGCCTGTGACCGACCCTGCAAGGACGGCCAGACCAGCAATGATGACCGCCCATCGAAGCCACGAGTGCAGGATCAGGAGCGCGGTGTACATGCTGGCATTCTACCGGCTACGCGCTGCCAGCTACGAGCGACCGGCGACGCAACCAACTGGCTAATGACTGATGGCGAGAATGCGCGCCCAGGGGCCGACGGCGAAGACGAGATAGAGAAGCGTCAGAACCGCGACCCACTTGTGTCTGGCGGTGACGTAGAGGACGACGCCGCACATGACGGCAAACAGCTTCGCGGCGGTGAACCCGACCGCAGGACCGAATGCGCCCATGTACCAGGCAACCACGGGGTTGGCCTCAATCGCCGGTCCGTGCAGCGTGACGCCGATGTAGGACATCGCCCCGTCGAGCGCCTGAACCGACACGAACGCGAGCCACAGGACCTCGGCGCTCGAGAGCCGCCGGGCCCGGCGGACGACGCCCTCGCGCGGGAACGAGGTGGGCGCGCCGGATGTCGAGACGACAGCAGGGACGGACGCCATTGCCCGCCTGCAGGCAAAGAAAACGCCAGCAAATTCACTCGGGATCCGACGGATCCGGAGTCAAAAGGTCGTCGTCGGGCCGATTAATGTCTCCTGCACTGAGGACCCGACGCTCGGCGCGACGGGACGAGACCGAGGGCGCGCGAACCCTCAGACCTGGATCCTCGAGAACGCCCAGGCGCCGAGAACGAGGAAACCCGAGGCGACCACCGCGAGCACCGACAGGTTCGTGGCCACCCCAAACTGCGTCACGCCGATGAGGGCTCCCCGCAGGCCGTCGATCCCGTAGGACAGCGGGTCGGCGCGCGTCGCAATGGTGAGCGCCGCGGGCAGATTGTTGAGGGGGAACAACGCGCCCGACAGGAAGAAGATCGGCATCACCAGGAAGTTCATGATGAGCTGAAAGCCCTGCATGTCTTTCAACGTCGAGCCGACAGCGGTCCCGAGTCCCGCGAAGACGAGGCCGACCAGCAGCATGAACGCCAGCGCGAGCGGAAGCGCGGCCAGGCTCTGCGGCCGGAAGCCGGCGATGATGCACACGACGAGAATCAACGCGCCTTGAATCGACGCGATCGTGGCCCCGCCCAGTGTCCGGCCCAGCATGATCTGCAGCCGAGGCACGGGCGCGACCAGCGTCTCTTTGAGGAACCCGAACTGGCGATCCCACAACAGCCCGATGCCCGAGAAGATCGACGTGAACAGGATCGCCATGCCGACGACACCCGGCGCGATGAACTGCAGGTAGCTGCCCTGCCCGGATTGGGCGAACACGGGGCCGAGCCCGAAGCCGAGCACGAGCAGGTACAGCAGCGGCTGCGCGATCGAGCCGATGATCTGCGGACGCGACCGCAGATACCGCTTTACTTCACGCAGCCACAGGTAATAAACGACGGTCACGGCTCATCTCCTCCACATGCGGGCTATCTGGCGTAACTGGTCCGCCGAATCCGCGCGCTCGTCGCGAATAGTGTTCCCCGTGAGCGCGAGAAACGCGCCCTCGAGCGACTCGGCCCCCGTCTGCTGCTTGAGCGACTCGGCCGTCCCCTGCGCCACGATACGGCCGTGATCGATGATGGCGATGCGGTGCGCCGTCCGCTCCGCCTCGTCCATGTAGTGCGTGGTCAGGAAGACGGTGACGCCCTCGGTCTCGTTCAGGTGCTTCACGTGGGTCCAGAGCTGGTTGCGGCTCTGCGGATCGAGGCCGAGTGTCGGCTCGTCCAGGAACAGAATGCGGGGCGTGTGCAGCAGGCCGCGCGCGATCTCGAGCCGCCGCTTCATGCCGCCCGAATACGTCTTGACCATGGAGTCGCGGCGGTCCCACAGCTCGAAGAGCTTCATGAGCGTTTCCGTCCGCTCGCGCCGGATCTTCCTCGGCACGTGGTAGAGCGCGCCGTGCAGGTCCATGTTCTCGTACGCGGTCAGCTCCGAGTCGAGACTGGGATCCTGGAACACGATGCCGAAGCGGCTGCGTGCCTGAAGCGGCTGCGTCACGGGGTCCAGGCCGTCAAGCTGCATCGACCCGCCCGTCGGGCGCTGCAGCGTCGTGAGCATCTGGATCGTGGTCGTCTTGCCGGCGCCGTTCGGGCCGAGGAACGCGAATATCTCGCCTGCAGCCACGTCGAACGAAATGTCGTCGACGGCCTTGACCTCGCCGAAGGTCTTGACCAGGTTCGTGACGTGAATCATGGGATGGCTCGCACTCCTCGGAGCCAAGGGAAGGTCAGAGCCCGATCATACACTGTGCTACCCTCCGCCTATGCGGACGATCACGGCGGGGGGAATCATCGTGGTGGCGATCCTCGCGGTCTCCCAGCCCGATCCGCTCGCGCAGCAGAGTAATCCGCCGGCGAGAAGCGCGCCCACGTTCACCGCCGCTCAAGCTGCTCTCGGCGAAGCCGCCTACGCCGCTAGCTGCGCGCAGTGTCACGGCTCGAGCCTCAGTGACGGCGCGTTTGGGCCGCCGCTCAAGGGCGTTCCGTTCATCCAGAAATACGGCGGCAGAAGCGTCGAGGCGCTGTTCACCGTCACCAGCAACACGATGCCCACGACGTCGCCCGCGTCGTTGAGCGCAGGAGTCTACGCACAAATCGTCGCGTACATCCTTCAGCAGAACGCCATCCTTCCAGGGTCCGTAGAACTGCCGGCCGATCCTGGACGGCTCGCCTCGATGATCATTCCGCAGGGCGGCTTCAGCATCATGGCCTACTCGCCGTACGCGGCCTCGGCCTCGAAGGTCGTGCGTCCGACGCCACTGGACAAGTACACCCCGGTGACTGACGCCATGCTCAGCGACCCCGCGCCGTCCGAGTGGCTCGCCTGGCGCCGCACGTGGGACGCGCACGGCTTCAGCCCGCTGACACAGATCAACAAGAGCAACGTCGGCAACCTGCGTGTCGCCTGGAGCTGGTCGCTCCCTCCAGGATCGAACGAGGGCATCCCGCTGGTTCACGACGGAACGCTCTTCGTGCACGGCATGGGCGACCGCGTGCAGGCGCTCGATGCAAAGAGCGGCGACCTGCTGTGGGAGTACCGACGCCGCCTGCCACAGGGAGTGTCTCCCACGGTCAAGCGCGGCATGGCGCTGTATCGAGACCGCCTGTTCATCGGCACGTCGGACGCGCACGTGATCGCGCTCGACGCAAAGACCGGCAGGCTCGTGTGGGACACGCCTGTCGGCGACACGAAGGTTCGCGAAGGCATCGCCGGCGGTGTCCTTGCCGCCAGGGGAAAGGTGATGGTCGGCACGACTGGCACGGGCGTCGGGGCCAAGCCTGGTGGGCCGCAGATCGTCGGCCTCGACGCCGGCACGGGGGCGGTCGCCTGGCGCGTGAACACCATCGCTCAGCCCGGCGAGCCTGGCGGCGACAGCTGGAACGGCATGCCAATCAGCCAGCGAAGCGGAGCCTCCGTCTGGACGACCGGAAGCTACGATCCGGAGACCGGCCTCGCCTACTTCGGCACGGGCAACACCTACGACACCGGCCCGCTGATGCCGCCCTCGAGCCGGCCCGGCGTCACCAACGATGCGCTGTACACGGACTCGACGCTTGCGATCGATCCGGACACGGGCAAGCTCGCCTGGCACTTTCAGCATCACCCCAACGATCAATGGGATCTCGACTGGGCCTTCGAGCAGCAGCTCGTGCGGCTTCCGGTCCGCGGGCAGACGCGCACGCTCGTGGTCACCGCCGGCAAGCTCGGCATCTTCGACGCCGTCGAATCGGCGACAGGACGCTTCGCCTTCTCGATTGACGTCGGGCTGCAGAACATCGTGACGGAGATCGACCCCGAGACCGGCGTCAAGACGATCGACGCGAGCCTCATTCCCGGCGACGGCAAGCTGAAGATGGTCTGCCCGCATGGCGCCGGCGCGAAGAACTACCTGCCCGCGTCCTACAACTCGACGAGCCGGACGGTGTTCGTTCCGCTGACCGAAGCCTGCATGGACGTGTTTCCGATCCCCGGCGGAGCGGGACGCGGCGCCCTCTCCTCGGGCGTCAACTGGGGCATCCGGCCACGTCCAGACAGCGACGGCAACTTCGGGCGCCTGCAGGCCATCAACCTGGAGACGCGCCAGACGGTCTGGACCACGCGCCATCGCGCGCCGCAGACCTCCGGCGTCCTCGCCACCGCCGGCGGCGTCGTCTTCGCAGGCGCGTTCGACCGCGTCATCCGTGCCTACGACGATGCGACTGGAAAGGTGCTGTGGCAGACGCGGCTGAACGACGTGAGCAGCTCGAGCCCGATCAGCTTCAGTGTGGACGGCAAGCAGTACGTGGCCGTCGTCGTCGGACAGGGCGGCTTTCACGCCGCGAGCTATGCCGTGCTCGTGCCCGAGTTGACGAGCCCGCCCGACCGCGGCGCGGCCATCTGGGTCTTCGCTCTCCCCTGACGACCGAGGGTCAGACCCCTTCACCGTAGTGCACACTACTGCGCTGACCTCTCGCAGCGACCCGGACGTCCCGTTCCGAGGACGACTTCAGCCCTGACAGCTGATCCGGCGCCACGCGCTAAACCGCTGTAATACCTCTACTTCCACGCTCTCTGACGCACTTGGCAACGGCTTTGCCCTTCCAGGGGTTCGAAGGCTCCCCGGTCTTCGACACGGAGGTGCAACGTGAAATCGCTTCTCTCACTCTTGATCGCTGGCGCGGTGCTGAGCGGAACCGTGTTGACCGGTACTGCGGAGGCCGGTGACCGGCGGAAGGGATCGAAGCACCGCCGCGTCGAGGTCCGCTACGAGGATCGGTACGACGACCACTATCGCTACGGCCGCAGCGACCGTTACTTCCGCGACCGCGACGTCGTGGTGATTCGAAACTACTACCAGCCGTATTACCACCCGCTGCCTCCAGGGCTGCAGCGCCGCTACTACCGTACCGGCTACCTGCCGCCTGGCTGGGCGAAGCGGATGCGGCCGGTGCCGGTCTACGTCGAACGTGAGCTGGTCGCGGTGCCGTACGGCTACCATCGCGGGATCATCGACGGCCACGCTGTGATCTACAACGATCGCGGGTTCGTGCTCGACGTCGCGGTCCTGTTCTGACACCTGACTGACGTGGCGCGCGGGTATCGCCCGCGCGCCGCGTTTGTGGAATCCGGCTACACTGAACCCCAGGTATGCCATGAACAGAGCCCGATCGACACTGCTCATACTCGCCCTCGCCGCGCTGACGACGGGCTGCGCCTCGCGGAGCATCAACCAGCTTCTGTCGGACCCGAGCCGCTACCGGAACAAGGAAGTCACGCTCTCGGGCTCGGTCGTCAACAGCTACTCGGTGCTCGGCAGCGGGGCGTACCAGCTCGACGACACGACCGGGCGGCTGTGGGTAGTGTCAAACGCGGGCGTCCCGCGGCAGGGTGCTCGAGTCACCGTGAAGGGCACCGTCCGCGAGGGATTCAATCTCGGCTCCCTCGGGGACCGTCTCAAGCTGCCGTCTGGTGTCAGCGCGGGCGTGGTCCTGATGGAGTCCTCACACAAGGCGGACTAGCATCCGCCTTGTTCCCTGACTACATCAACGGAGCGGGAGGCGTGGGAGGCAGGAGATACACCTGATCGCGCAGCTCGCGGCCGAGCCGCGCGTGCCGCTGCCGCCACGGCTCGAAGTGCCTTCCCACCATCTGCAGGAGCCGGGCCTTGTGCGTCGAGCGCTGCTGCGCCGCCGCGCGGATGAAGAAGCCGGCGCCGAGCTCGGCGTACCAGCGCAGGTTGTACCGCCCGCGCATTTGATTCTCGAAGAACCCGGTCAGCAGCAGACACTGTGCGCCGGCGGTTTCCATGATCAGGCCGTCGCACGGCACCGAGGACTCGATGACGAAGTGATCGAAGACCTCGCCGAGCGCTGTCGGAGCAGGCATGTCGAGGTCGGCGTGGGTGGAGACCTGCGCGTAGTGCGCCAGGACGCTCGCGTTGTAGAGGAGCTCGTGCCTGTCCACGTCGGTGCCGCAGACCTCCTGCAGGCCGGCGACGAAATACTCCAGCGCCCGGCGCTCGTCAACGGCGATCAGTTCCCGCAGCGGACCCATGACACCTCCCGGGCGCGTACCGGATCAACCCAGCACGTACAGTGCCATCGGCCGGTGTCAGTGCGGGCTTTATTCCTGCACAGTTCAGCACGCCGGCGGGACCCGTGCGTGTCAGATATCGAGGTCACCAAGCAGGTCGAGGAACTCGGCAAGGATCATCGCGGTCGCGCCCCACACCCGCGCGCCGTGGACGTCGAAGTAGGGGACGTCCATCACGCCGTACGGGGGCCTCGAGCGCTCACGTTCCTCCCACGCCACGGCGTCGGGCTGACTCAGGCGCGTCACTGGAAGCTCGAGCAAGCGATCCACTTCCCCGCTGGCGACCGCGAACCGCGGCCGGTCGGCCGCGATGCCGACGACCGGATGCAGAAGATGCCCGCTGACGAAAATGGGAAGGGGCGTCAGCCGGCCCAGCACGACGACGTCTCGACGTTCGAGCCCGACTTCCTCATCCGCCTCCCGCAGGGCCGCACCCTCGACGGTTTCGCCGGGATCGATCCGCCCGCCTGGAAGGGAGACTTGTCCCGTGTGATGTCGCAAGTCGAGCGCCCGTACCGTAAGCGGTATGTGCCACGCGAGCTCGATCGGGTACATCAGCAGCAATGCAGCCGCGGGGCGCAGACTGCCTGGATCGATGGCAGGCTCCCGCCCGCTTCGAAGGCGCGGCGCCATACGCTTCTGGGACTCCGGTCCGGGCAATGGCAGCTCGAAACGACGACGAAGGGCTTCGAGCACGGCCTGCGGCCGCGCCTTACCTACATTGCGAGTCATCCCGGTCTATGAAATACGACCTGTAGGACGGCGACTGCGGGTTCATGCATCCCGAAAGGTTCAGCAATTCGATCTTCCGGAACTCGGTCGGATGGCTCTCGCCTTGAATGGCGATGTAGCCGCGGGTCAGCGGTGCCCCGTCCTTCTTGACCGCGGGGTCGAAGTTGTTGACAGAGCCCCCGCCGATCTGAAGCATCTCGTATTCGAGGACCGTCTGCCCGTCGAGGCGATGTGTGACGCGTTCGCCGCCGTGCACCTCGACCTCGACACGGACCCACGCGTCGCCGCGATAGATCGCGGAAGTGGAATTGGTGCAGTGGCCCCGAACCATGGCGCCCTTCATGAAGATCTCGGTACCCGGCGTGCACACGTTCGCCGTCGTGCGATCGGGCGCGGGCGCCCCGCCGAGCAGCTGGACCTCGATGGAGATCGGAAAGTCCTGGTTCAGGCCCATCGACTGCGGCGGCTGACTGTGGAGCATCAGCCCGTTGTTCCTCACGGCCCACGACGGACCGCCGGGCGCCTGATCGCGAACGAAGCGGTACTCGGCGGCGAGGATGTAATGGGAGAACGCGGCGCGGCTGTAGAACAGGTGGCCGAACTTACTGTCGAACTGCCCGTACTGGTCGTAGGACACGGCAAGCACGCCGTTCTCGACGCGGAACGTGTTTCCGTAGTTCTCGCCCAGGGGATAGCCGTTGATCTTCGGCGTCCAGCCGTCCAGGTCCTTGCCGTTGAACAACTGCAGCCAATCACGGCGATCCGCGTCGCGCTGGGCGGCGAGCGTCGTCAGGGCCAGGGCGAAACTCAGTACAAGCGCAGGAAGCCTCAGATTCATGCGGGCCTTCACCAATCGAACGTATCATGAACTCGTGGTGCGCTTCCCGAAGCAGGACCGGCCGCTCCGTTGTCGCGGCCGGCGGGTTCGCCGGCGAGGCTTGTGGTATTTCGTACTCTTCCGGTTGATACGGCCCGCTAGATGAGGCGCCGAGCGTTCGTCGCAGCGGGAGTGGCCGCCAGCCTCGGGGGCGCCGCATGGGCTGCGCTCTCCTCATCCTGGAGCGCTCGATTCCTGCGTCAGCGCGCGGACGAAATCGGCCGTGACGTTCCCGCCGCGCCGCACACGCCGTCGCCCTCGTCGTGGTCGGACAACGCCGTCACGCTGGCGTGGCTCGGACACGCGACGGTGCTCGTCAACTTCTACGGAGTGCGGATTCTGACCGACCCGACGCTCTATCCCCGCATCGGCGTGGACCTCGGCGTGGGGACGCTCGGGCCGCTGCGTCTCGTGCAGTGCGCGCTCACACCGGATGACGTGCCCGACGTGGATCTCGTTCTCGTGTCCCACGCCCATTTCGATCACCTCGACGTCCCGTCGCTCGGCGCGATTCGAGGACAACCGGCGGCCGTCATGGGGCCGGGCACGTCGGACCTTCTGCCGAGGCGCCCCTACTCGTCAGTCAGGGAGCTTCGCTGGAACGAATCGGTGACGGTGAAGACGACTCGCGGTGAAGTGCTCGTCCGAGCGATCGAGGTGAAGCACTGGGGCGCCCGTATCCGGCGCGACACCTGGCGCGGCTACACGGGCTTCGTCGTCGAGCGGGAGGGACGGAGGATCCTGATCGGGGGCGACACCGCAGCGACGCCCCTGTTCGGCAATCACCGGCGCTTCGGGTCCTTCGACGCGGCGGTGATGCCGATCGGCGCCTACAATCCGTGGATCGCCAACCACTGCACACCGGAGCAGGCAGTCGTCATGGCAGACGCGGCGGGTGCGCGGCTGATCGTCCCCGTCCATCACCAGTCGTTCCGGCTCAGCAACGAGCCGTTCATGGAGCCGATCGAGCGCATCCAGGAAGCGCTCGCCAAGGAAGAGGACCGGCTCGCCATTCGAGAGATTGGCCAGACGATTGTCCTGCAGGCCTGACCCACTGGCATGAAGCTGAGTCGTCGAGACGTCCTGCGGACGGCCGGCACGGTCGTGGCGCCCTTCCTGGCGTTGAACGGCGCCCGGGCCGCCGTCCCCCGGCTGCGCGTGCGCGGCGTTGACCTGCTTCCCGTCCGAGCCACCAATCGAACCGTCTGGCTCATCGTGCGGCTCCAGACCGATGCGGGACTCGTCGGCTTCGGAGAAGCATCCGATGCGTTCGGCTTCGCGAACACGACGTCCGACGACACCGCCCGGATGCGATCGCAGCTGAAGGCGTTCTTCGATCTGGTCAACGGCCGCTCGCCGTTCGAGATCGAACGCTACCGCCAGCAGGGCGAGCCGCTCGCGCGTCAGGGCCTCGTTGCGGCGACGGCGTTCAGCGCCATCGAGCAGGCTCTCTGGGACCTCGCCGGCAAGGCGCTCGACGTGCCGGCCTACGTGCTGCTCGGGGGCGCAGTGCGCACGGAGTTACCGGTGTACGCGAACATCAATCGCGCAACCAACCCGCGTACGCCGGCGGGGTTCGCTTCCGCCGCGAGGCGCGCGGTATCGGACGGCTTCGGCGCGATCAAGGCGGCCCCCTTCGATGGCTTCCCCGCTCCCGGCTCGTCTGCGGCCGAGATCGCCCGCGCCATCGACACCGGCATCGACTCGGTGGGGGCGATGAGAGACGCCGTGGGGCCGAAAGTCGCCATCATGATCGACTGCCACAGCTTTTTCGACGTCGAGCAGGCTGTGCGCGTGGCCGGGCGCCTCGAGCCGCAGAACCTCGCGTGGTACGAGGAACCGGTTGCCCCCGAGCGCGTTGACGAGACGCTCGCGATCAAAAGCCGGATCAAGCAGCCGATGGCAGGCGGTGAGACGCTGTTCGGCCTCTCCGGATTTGGTCCGCTCATTCGCCGCCGTGCCTTCGACACCATCATGCCGGACGTCAAGCACTGCGGCGGGCTGCTCGAGCTGACTCGTATTGCCGCGATGGCTGCCGACGCGGGCGTCATGGTCGCTCCTCACAATCCGAGCGGACCCGTCTCTACGGCGGCGAGCGTTCAGGTGTGCGCCGGAATGAAGAACGTCAACTATCTCGAACTGCAGTACGGAGAAGTGGATTGGCGCTCGGGTGTCCTGACGCCGCCGGAACGGTTCATCAACGGACGCATTCAGGTTCCCGACCGCCCGGGCTTCGGTATCGAGCTGAACGAGGCCGTAATCCGCTCGCGATCGCTACCGCTTTAGCAGCGCCGCCAGGATCTTCGCGTACTGCTCGTCGTAGGCGTTGAGCGTCTGCGCGCCCGGAAACTCTCTGATCTCACCGAGGATGTGCGGCGGCGCGTCGCGGTCTTTGAAGCGCGGCCACTCGGGCAGGCCGCGGCCGTTCGGGTCGCCCGTCTTCGCGAAGTTCACCCAGTAGGACGACATCTGATCCGCCATCGCGCGATCCCTGGCCGACGCCATCGCCAGCCGTGGTGAGCTGGCGTCGGGGAACACCCGCGGCGCCGAGAGATTGTCGAAGGCATAGACGATTTCCGCGGCGTGGGTCGCCTTCAGATCGCGGCCCCCTGGCTCGATCGGCGGCTCGTGCGTGAACAAGTACCAGTACGCCCGCTTCCCGAGCGCCGCCTGGCGCTCCGCGAACAGACGCATGCCCCAGGCCAACGCGTCGCGGAACGCCACGTTGCCGCCCATGGACGTATGTTCGTCCTTGTTGGATCCGGCGATGAGGTCCACTGCGTTCTGCCTGCCGGTGGCAAACGTGATCGAGAGGTCCTCCGGAACGATCCAGCCATCGATAATCATCCCGGAGCCGCGCAGTGTCTTGACGACCTCTTCGGTGGACCGGGCGCGCAGCTCCGCGAGAGAAGGAAGCGGACGCGGCACCGGCGGCGCCATCGGGCCGATACCCAGCCCC
>DASTDQ010000266.1:0-2063 GCA_035710305.1 Vicinamibacterales bacterium
GGTCAGCACTTCCTCGAACCGCGACGTCTGAACGTCAAGCTTCGCCACGTCATCATCCTGGAGACTCAACCGGTCACCGCTCTGTCAGCGCGCCGCAATAGGCGAGCGCCGTGCTCTTCGCTCGGAGTGAAGCGCGCTCTCCACGAACTGCCCAACCCGTTAATTCAGTAGGGCACAATCAGTTCGCGCGTAAGAGTGTGAGTGATGCGCCTATGGTATTGGGCGCCTCCTCGGGCTGAGGGCCTCGGCGCTCAAGGGCGAGGACACCTTGCAGTCCGGTTTCAGATGGCCACACCGGCGCGCCGGGGCAGTGCCCAGCCAGAGCGCGGGAAGTGGCAGGTATAGCCGTGCGGGTAGCGCTCGAGATAGTCCTGGTGCTCCGGCTCGGCCTCCCAGAATTCGCCGGCGGGCGAGACCTTCGTCACAACGCGGCCAGGCCACAAGCCGGAGGCGTTGACATCGTCGATTGTCCGGAGTGCCTCGTCACGCTGCGCCTCAGACACATAGAAGATCTCCGAGCGATACGAAGTTCCGACATCGTTGCCTTGTCGATTCAATGTTGTTGGATCGTGAATCTGGAAGAAGAACTCCAGAAGGTCGCGATAGCTGATACGTGTCTGGTCGTACTCGATCTCGATGGCCTCGGCGTGAGATCCATGGTTGCGATAGGTCGCGTTCGGCACATCGCCGCCCGCGTATCCGACACGTGTGTTGACGACGCCGGGCAGCTTGCGGATCAGGTCCTGCATGCCCCAGAAGCAACCGCCGGCAAACACAGCACGTTCAAGGTTGCTAGTTGTCATAAGTCCTCTCTTTCCTCAGGTGTGCGTTGACGGCGTCGAGAATACGATGGTGCTTCGCGGCCACAGGAAGCCGCCAGTCCGAAGGTGCGCTGACACGCTCTCGAATTGTCGCCAGCGATCGATGCCACCGTGGGCCGCGACCTGGCCTTCGAAGACGGCCAAGCCTTCTGCCCCGCCTGCCATGGTCGGTGATCGAACACTCGCGAGAGAACGTCGGTTGCGCTGTTCGCCTCGTGGACTAGCCCATTCACAAGTCGATTACACCGGAAGCGTAGGCGCCGGTCTATTGGACGATGGTATGGGTCCACGAGGAACGCTCGTCGCACATGCGATCGCGCGCGTCGACCGACACCATCGTCCAATGGATCCGCATTCACGCGGATGCTTCAATGAGCGTGTTCGCACGATGCGGATTTCACACGGGAAAACAGATCAGGAGGACGAACAATGAATCTTTCCATCCGCGCGCTGCGCAGCGTGTTGGTCGGCCTGGCGCTCCTGGGACCGCTTACCGGTGTCCCACTCGCCTCGGCGCAGAGTGTCACGTCAGAGGAGACCGTACGCTCAGTGAGGCGCATGCTCGAGCGTCTTCCGTACTACGGCGTCTTCGATTACATCGTGTTCCGGGTGGATCGGGGCACTGTCTATCTCGCCGGCTACAGCTACCAGGGGAACCTCAAGGCCGATGCCGAAATGGCCACGAAACGGGCGAGCGGGGTCAACGAAGTGGCGAACAAGATCGAAGTGCTGCCCGCGTCGCAGAACGACGACCGAATCCGCTGGGCTACCTTCTATCGGATCTACACGGATGACTTCCTGTCACGGTACGCACCCGGCGGCGAGTTTGGAGTGTTGCAAGAGCTGAGGGACGAACAACGCTTCCCGGGCATGCAGCCTGTCGGCCGCTATCCGATCCACATCGTCGTGAAGAACGGTCGAACGATGCTGCTCGGCGTCGTAGACAGCGCCGCGGACCGCCAGATTGCAGAAGTTCGCGCCCGCGAGGTGAGCGGCGGGTTCGAGGTGGAGAACGGCCTCGTCGCGGTTCGGTAGGAGCGGCACGGGTTAGAGCGTTCGATGGAAGGAAGGCTTCACTCGCCATGTGCAAGTGCGCCGGTACCTCCTGGCCGCGATCGCTGCCAGGTCTGGACTGCCGCGGGGCTCGCCGCCCTGGCAAGCGCCCGTGCTACGGCGCGTTCGACATCATCGCATTCGGCGTGAATAGGCAGACCTGTGGAACTCGTCGACGGTGAGGATCTC
>DASTDQ010000267.1:0-13712 GCA_035710305.1 Vicinamibacterales bacterium
TCTGATCCCGGCGGTTCTGCGATCCGTGCCTCCGAGGTGCTAGTACATCGCGCCCATGTCTCCGCCGGGATTGCCCTGCGCCAGGCGGGCACCCAGCGTGCCCTCTGCCGGGATCTCCGAGATGAGCGCTTCTGTCGTGAGAAGCAGCGAGGCGATCGAGGAAGCGTTCTGCAGCGCGCTCCGGACCACCTTGGCCGGATCGATGACGCCGGCCTTCACCAGATCCTCGAAGATCTCCGTCGCGGCATTGAAGCCCTCGTCCTGTTTCAAGTCCTTGACCTTCGACACGACAATCGATCCCTCGGCGCCCGCGTTGGTCGCAATGTGCCGCATCGGCTCCTCGATCGCCCGACGGACGATGCGAAGGCCAACCAGTTCGTCGCCGGTCAGCGCGAGACCGTCGAGCGCGACGCCCGCACGCAGGAGTGCGACGCCGCCGCCCGCGACGATGCCTTCTTCCACGGCTGCCTTTGTCGCGTGCATCGCATCTTCGACGCGCGCCTTCTTCTCCTTCATCTCGGTTTCGGTGGCCGCACCGACCTTGATGATCGCGACGCCGCCCACGAGTTTCGCCAGCCGTTCCTGCAGCTTCTCCCGGTCATAGTCAGAGGTCGTGTCCTCGACCTGGGTGCGAATCTGCTTCACGCGCCCCTCGATCGCGGACGACGTGCCGGCGCCCTCGATGATCGTCGTGGTGTCCTTGTCGATCGTGACCTTCTTCGCCTGGCCCAGATCCTCGATCTTGATGTTCTCGAGCTTGATGCCGAGGTCCTCGGTGATGGCGCGACCGCCGGTGAGGATGGCGATGTCATCCAGCGTCGCCTTGCGGCGGTCACCGAAGCCGGGCGCCTTCACTGCGGCTGCTTTCAGCTTGCCCCGCAGCTTGTTGACGACGAGCGTCGCCAGCGCTTCACCCTCGATGTCCTCGGCGATGATGAGGAGCGGCCGGCCGAGCTGCGCGACCTGCTCCAGGACGGGGAGGAGGTCCTTCATCGATGAGATCTTTTTCTCGTGGATGAGGATCACGGGATTCTCGAGTACGACCTCCATGCGTTCGGGATCGGTCACGAAGTACGCCGAGAGATACCCGCGATCGAACTGCATGCCCTCGACGATGTCGAGTGACGTTTCCAGCGTCTTGGCTTCTTCGACGGTAATCACGCCGTCCTTCCCGACCTTCTGCATGGCTTCGGCGATGATGGTGCCGATCGCCTGGTCGCCATTGGCGGAGATCATCCCCACCTGCGCGACCATGTTTCCCGACACGGGCCTGGCCATCTTCTTGATCTCTGCGACGACGACTGCGACGGCCTTGTCGATGCCGCGCTTCAGCTCCATCGGGTTGGCGCCCGCAACCACGTTCTTTGCGCCTTCGCGGTAGATCGCCTGTGCCAGCACGGTGGCCGTCGTCGTGCCGTCTCCGGCCGTGTCCGACGTCTTGCTTGCCACCTCACGGACCATCTGCGCGCCCATGTTCTCGAGCGAATCACCGAGGTCGATCTCTTTTGCTACCGTCACCCCATCCTTGGTGATGGTCGGGGAGCCGAACTTCCGGTCGAGGATGACGTTGCGTCCCTTCGGACCCAGGGTGACTCTGACCGCGTTCGCCAGTTGGTTGATCCCGCGGAGGATAGCCTGGCGGGATTGCTCGCCGTAGACGATCTGTTTTGCCATGTATGCCTGCCCTACTTGTTGTCGATGATCGCGAGCACTTCGTCCTCACGCAGGATGAGGTACTCCTCGCCGTCAATCTTGATCTCCTGGCCCGAGTACTTCCCGAACAGGATCGTGTCGCCGTCTTTCACGTCAGGGTGCTGGCGGCTGCCATCGTCCCGGACCTTGCCCTGCCCAACGGCGAAGACCTTGCCACGCTGCGGCTTCTCCCTGGCGGAATCGGGCACGATGATGCCGCCAACGCGCTGTTCGCCTTCCTCGAGACGTTGAATGATGAGACGGTCGTGAAGCGGTGTGACTTTCATGTGACTCCAGGTCTGGTCGTGAACCGGGGGGCGATCGCCAGCAGGGCGGTCTGGACAGGAGTGAACGACGAGACGGTACCGAGCATACTCGGCCCGCGGCGCGCGGACTGTGCAGAACAGGACATCTGCTGAGGCGCGGGCCAGCAGAGACTCAAGATCACGCGTCGTCAGAGGTCAACGTTGGCTGAAAGGAGCGGGCATGGGAGACAGGGGCGGCAAGAAGGACAAGGAAAAGAACAAGCAACAGCACGTCCAGAAACAGAAACAAGAGGAACAACGGAAGCAGGACAAGGCCCGGCCAGGGACTCCGCTACGCCACCACGGCGTCTGACGTGTACCGGCGAGGTTCGTTCTTCGAATCAGTGGTCGATCGCACGAACACGCCATCGCTGGCGCGGGACAGAAAGTTCTCCCTCACGAGCGCCCTGAACATCGCGGCGCATACCGAGGGTGCCACCCCAAACGCGCGCATGGCTTGCGGCTTGGTCAATTCGAGGCCCGGCGTTCTTCCGTATCTCTCGCGGACTTGCTGCAACAGTTCAGCAAGTGGTGCGGAGTCGGCGGGGCATGTGATCAGACATTGCATGTTGGAAGGGTACGACGCGTTGCGGAAGGCCGCTGTCCCAAAGCGCACAGGTCGAGACACAGAACAGCCCCCTCGGCAACAACCGCACTCGTCTGGTCACGAGCGGCACCGAGCGCTTCAAGAAGACCGTTGCCACGTTGCAACCACTCGAAGGTTGCGCACGAGCGCACTTCTAACGCGGGGAGATTGTTCGCCACCTGCTCGCGGCTTTCGGCAGGAATCCACTGAGCGTTTCTCCTCGATCGAGCGATGCTCGAAGCAGCGGACGAACCACGCTCGCAATCATGCTGGACTGCACGTACGCGTCAGATGCCGGCGTCCCGCGGATCAGGTGCCGCGCGAGCGTTTCAGCGAGATGATCGACCTGTGCGTTGTCGTCGGTGAGACCTGGCGCAAGCGCGTAGGCGATGCCTTCGTTGAGGGCCTGGAAGCTCAGTCCCGCGGACGCGGCTGCGGCACGAATCGCCTCGGCATGTGGGGCAAGGAAGACGTGCAGCGCTTCGTGCAACAGGAAACCCATCGAGTCTGGCCCCGGCACTTCCACCACGAGGCGTCCGCCGTTGGCTCCTCCGCCACCGCTGTTCTCTTCCGGATTGGCGACGAGAAAGACGGACACCCTGATCGGACTCGTCGCCTCTGCGAAACGTGCGAGTTTCTGAACCAACGGTGTGAGTGTGGCGCGATCGGAGACGAGTTGGTTCCTGAAGGCATCGATTCGATCGCGCTGCTGTTCGATCAGCGCAGCGACCTTCGGCGAAAAGTGGTTGAGGATGTTCCGTTCAGTCGTGGCCTCGGCCGAAGTCAGCAGGCCCGCGGCGATGGCGTTGGTCGCCGCGGCATCAATGGAATCCGTGACGAGGAAGGCCTGCTCGAACCCCTTTCCCCAGCCGCGAGCGCGCCGCAGTTCCGCGTGTTGTTGCAACAGCCGCCGGTCTTGATCATTGAAGTTGAGTGTCTTCGCCGCCCAGCGCCCGTACGCCTTGTGCGCGTACTGATCCCATTCCGACAGCTGATCGACGATGTGAAAGACCTGGGCGCTCGAGGCACTGGATACCGAGAGGACCATGCCTCCCAGATCGACGTCGACGCTCTGCGCATTCGCGACGGGCGCGGCGGACAGAGCCGCAACGAGGAAGACTCGCGATAGTCTCGAGGTGTTCGTGAGACTCATGGCGGACCGTTCGCAGCCGTCAGCCGCTGCGATCGAGAAGATATCCCATCGCGCCAACAATCACCAGCACGACGACGATGTTCTGGGATCCTCGACGCGCGGGCCCCGCGACCGTCAGCGATGCTTCGCCCTGGACCGCGGCGCGGCGGTTTTCGACTTGGCTTTCGCCGGGCGCTTAGGCTTCGCCGGACGCTACCCCCGTCGCTGGTTGATCTCCGCGCGGATCCGTGGACGATTTCCTTGCACCGTCCTGGCAAGCTTTGCTACCGTGCAACCGATCGGCGCCCGCCGGCGTGGAGGAGATATGGCGCGCAATCGCTCGCTGATCCGGCTTTTCACGTTGCTGACAACGGTTACGCTGGCGCTGCTTGATGCGTCGGCCCAGGGCCGAGGATCGACGCCAGCCCGGACGCCCGATGGAAAGCCGGACCTCGCAGGCACCTATTCGTTCAGCACGGTCACGCCGCTCCAGCGGCCGGATGCGCTCGCGGGAAAAACAACGCTCACTGACGAAGAGGCTGCCACGTTCGAAAAGGCGGAGAACACGCGGCTCAACCGGGACCTGTTCGATCCCGAAAAGGGCCAGCCAAGCGCCGGCTATGCGCCGCGTTCCCAGGGCGGCGTGCTGTCGTACAACGAGTTCTGGTACGAGCGCGGCAACACGCTGACCCGGGACAAGCGCACGTCGCTCATCGTCGATCCTCCGGACGGAAGGATCCCGTTCACGGATGCCGCGCGACGCAGGGTCGCCGAGATGCGGCAGCGATCGGACTCCGGTCTTGGCGACTCGTATGCAGACAGGCCTCTCGCGGACCGGTGCCTCCAAGGGTTCAACTCAGGCCCACCGATGACGCCAGGCTCCTACAACAACAATGTGGAAATCGTGCAGGCGCCGGGAGTTGTCGTGATCGTCAACGAAATGGTGCACAACGCCAGGGTCATCCCCACGGACGGGCGCCCGCACACCACCCTTCGCCAGTGGTCGGGAGACTCCCGTGGCCGGTGGGACGGCGACACGCTCGTCGTCGAAACGATCAACTTCCGCCGCGAGACGAGCCTGCAGGGCTCCACCGCGAACACGACACTGGTCGAACGCTTCACGCGAGTCGACGCCGAGACGCTCAAGTACGAATTCACTGTCACCGATCCGACGTCGTACACCAGGCCGTGGAGCGCCATGGTGCCGCTGATACGAATCCGCGAACCGCTGTTCGAGTACGCCTGCCACGAGGGGAACTATTCGCTGCGAAACATTCTGGCCGGTGCGCGCGAACAGGAGAGGGCGAGGGAGCGGGAGAAGGGCGAGCCGATCCGGTAGTCGGCCACCGCCCCGATGGCCGGGATCTCTCAATACCTGCTGATCGTCAGGCGCAGAGGTCTGGCCTGCGCATCGCCACGGGCCGCTTGAACGCGGCCCTCACGGCTCTCGGCGACGACGGAGACCTCGGTGCCGCGCTTCAACAAGCGCGGTGTCTTCAGGACAAACGGTGTCGGCCACTCGATCGCGGGATTCCTTGCCAGCAATAGAATCTCGGTCCCGCCGTCAGGAGCGCGCGCGGAGACTTCGATCGACGTCAGCCCGGGCACGAGGTCCGGCCGAAGCGCCCACACGTGCGTGTCCCGCGTCATTCGGGTCGACGCGCGCAGCTTCTGCGTTGGCCCGCCGGCGGAGGTGACGGTCCTCGGGTCGAGCACGATGTCCGACGGGATGGCTGAAGTCGCCGCCCGATCGAAGAAGAGCCCGAGAGTGCCTCGTTCGACGACCGGCTCGCTGGCCCCTCTGTAGTGGATCTCGGCGACGATGCGCGTACGGGCGGGCAGCCGAGCGGCGACGCCATCAGGCAGCGTGACGAATCCGTACCACGGCGTCCAACTGCCCAGCCATTGCCCCGTGCCTTCGACGAAGAACGTCGCCGCCCGAACCACGCGACGATCCCCGGGCTGATATTCGAGTGCGCGCATGCGGCGCTCCGACGTCAGCCCTGGATCGACGATGGTTCGGTGAACGAAGTCGGCCTTGCCAGCGTCGATGCGTGTCGGGGCCAGCTCGCGGGACAGGTCCGGCGTTCCGACCTGCCAGTGGCCCACGTGCGCGGTCGCGCGGATCTCGGATGTCGTCGAATCCGGGCGCGCAACGTTGAGAAACACCCGGCCCGCGTTTCTTGGTCCGAGACCCTCCACCCAGGACACCATGAACTGCGTTTCACGAACCGTCAGGTTGTTGTCGTTCAGGAACTCGCCGTAGCCCGCGACGGCCGACCACGGCGGCATGTGACGACGAAGGATCTCGGTTCGGATGTCGCGGCCACGCACCCAGGTCTGCTCGTAGGTCGAGAGCGGGAAGGACAATGACTGTTCGCTGTGGCACATCACACAGTGACGGTCGAGGATGCGCACGATCTCCCGGTCGAACAGCACCGTCGTCGTGATCGATCCATGTGAGCGGGCGACCTGCTGCCAGCCGAACACGGCGGCGGACACATACAACACGACCGTCAGCCAGGCCTGTCGAGTCACGGGGCAACCACCGAGAAGGTCGTCGTGAAGGTGTGCACGACATCATCCCGACGGAACTGCGTCCAGGCGCGGTAGCGTCCGGGCTTCGGCATCAGGCCGTCGAAGGTCACGTCGGGACCGCCGCGCAGCGTCTCGAGGTCGGCGCCTGGTGGAATGAGGAACTGCGGCACGGCGTCATCGTCACCTGTGGCGAGAATGTCCAGCGAGTGCGAGTGCACGTAGTCGAGCATGTCCTCGCTCATGATGAGCGTGTGACCGAAGGCGCCGAGATATGTCTGCAGGTCGGTGATGGGACGTCCGGTGTTCGTGTCAGTCAGTTGGAAGATGAGGTGACCGTAGAGCCCGGCGACGAACGTCGGCGGATCGAGCGATACGCGTGCGGTGATGGCGCCGGCAACTTTCACCGCGCTCGCGTCCGGGACGAGAGCGGCGCTGTCCCCCGCGAGATCACCGGTATACCCGGCCGTGACGAGCGGACGCGAGATGAGCTGCGAGGCGCCACCGCTCGGCAGGAAGTCCGAGATCACCGAGTAGTAACCCGCCTTCGGCAGCGTCACGTCGATCGCCCACGACGAGTCCGCCTGCTGCTGGGGGTGAATGTGCTGGAAGTGCTCCATGTCCTGGCTGATCACGAACAGGTGATACGGCCGCTCGTGTACGACCTCGAGCGACCTGACCGGCTCGCCGGTGCCGGGGTGTCGGATGCCGAAGCGCCAGGTCGCCTGCTGTCCGGCGCGGACGAGAGCGGGCGTCGTTCGAAACTCGAGCGCGTAGTCGCGGACGTCGAACGGCGTAGCCTTGACAAGCGCCATCCCGCACCGAGGGCACGTGCCGGCGACGTCCAGCGTGTAGTCCGGGTGCATCGGGCAGACGAACGCGGTGGTGTCGAGCGCGTCTTGTGCGGCCTGACGGGCGCTCACGAAGAGACCCGACAGCAGAAGAAGTACCGCCGCGCTAGCGGTGAGGACTCGTGGCATTGCCTTCGTACGTACCGCTGCCTGGGCCCGGCAACTCGTCGCGCCGCGGGCCGGTATAGCGCGCGACGTGCAGCCCCGTATCGTTATCGACCCAGTAGATCAGGCCGTCCTTGAACACCGGGTAGGTCCGGGCCACGCCTTGCGGAATGGTCAGCGCGTGTCCGACCTCGCGCGGATTGTAGGGGTTCGAGATGTCGATCGCGCGCAGGCCGTGGCCATACCACGTGGTGAAGACGAGGTTCTTGAAGATCGTCGGGTTGTGATTCTGCTGCGGCACTCGACGGCGCGGCGCGCCGTTGGGCTCGGTCGTCGCCTGGTCGAGGCATTCCTCGACCTGATTGTCCGGAATCGCGAAGGCGCCGATCATGATCGGCGTCGCTTCCGCTTCAACCGACACGATCCGCGCGTGGTTGAGCGGGCAGCCGCCGTTCTCGTCGCTCAGCCACACGAACGCGGGCCGGCCTTTCGCGTTGCCGCGCACCCGCGCCGGACGATTGGGCACGAACACCGCACTGTGCGTGCCGGTCGGCAGCGCGTTGACCGGAGGATAGACGTCGAACCTCGAGCGAGTGAGCAACACAAGATAACGGCTGGCCTTCGTTTCGGGTGACGCGGTCGAGATCAGAAACGCTTTCAGTCCAGGATCGTTGTTCACCACCATGTGCAGGCAGTCGTTGGCCAGCGCCGGCAGCTTCGCGGCATCGATGGCGCCGCCCGCGGTTGCAACGATCGTCGAGCGCTGGTGGCATCCGGCCGTACCGGCGGCGAGTTGCGCATCGGTTGCGCGGGCGATCGCTTCCGAGTCGAGCACGTAGAAGCCCGCAGTCGTACCGGCGACGTAGACGCGCTCGCCGTCGTCGGTGACCGACACCGAGTGGAGGCGGTTCTGCTCGCGGTTCTGGAAGTTGCCGGCTTGACCAAGGCGGTTCTTCGAATCGCTGAAGTCGAGGAACCGGCCGTCAGAGAACAGCCCCGTGGCGTCGGGACGCTCGTCAATCGGTGGACCGCCGACGTCCTGCAACGTGAAGCCGGCGAGCATTCTGGCCTTGGGCAGCAGCGCTCCGGTGCGTTCGTCGGTCACCGCCAGGACGATCAGATCGGGTACGGTCAGGCCGGGGCGCTCCGGATCGGGCAGGCCGCCCGTCCAGTTCGTCATGTAGACGAGCACGCGATTGGAGTTGGCCGGGTCGTGCCAGAGGTAGAACTCGTGCGACTGCGAATGGAAGTCGGTGACTTCGCTCGTGAACGTCGGCAGGCACGTGTTCATGTCAATCTGATACGACTGCATCCGGCCGAGCGTGTTCGTGCCGGCGTTGCGCACCATGATGTAGCGGTCTTCGCCGCTGGATGTCTTGAAGATCAGGGCTCGAAGTTCCCTGTCGTCGAAACCCTGATTCCCCTCCGTCATGGCCGGGATCTCTCCGACCTGCAGCGGAGGCTGCATGTCCGGGTTGGGTTGAATCCTGAAGATGTTGATCGCGCGTCTCACGCCCGCGCCGTTGGCGTGACCGACGAACAGGCACTGCCCGGCGACGCCCAGCCCGCGTCCATCGCCTGCACCATCGAGATCGCCACCCCTCCACGCGCCGGTCGCCGCGTCGCGAACCGACGGCACGGTGACCACCCAGTGCAGGTGCTCGAAATTCCGGAAGAGGTTGAGCCGCTTCTCGAGCTCGAACGCGCCGGCCTTCGCATCCGCTTCAGAGGAGGTGGGATCGATCTGGCCCAGACGGTTGACACGGACCGACGGCATCTGCGCCAGAGGCGTGTCGAAGGTGCTGGGCTGACATCCGGCGGGATCTTTCGAGTGATCGACGCACTGCGCGTCGAAGGCGTCGAGCGGTCGTATCGCGACAGCCGACAGGCACAACACGCCAAGCCTCACGAGTCTTCCCATCGTCATCGGGTGCTCCTGGCGAACGCGGGCACAGTATAGCTACGATACAGGCGCGCCGACGCCACGAGCCCAGGCGCACCTGGCGCAGATCACCGGACGGGAGGCCCCATGCAGCGATGCACGCGACTCGGGTTTGCCGCAATCCTCGTCAGCCTCGCGGCCGTGTCGAGTCACGTCTCCGCCCAGAGGCAGGTGACGATGGTCACGCGACTTTACACAGGTACTGACGGTCAGTCGCACGCCGAGGACATCGAGGTCGCATGGCGGCCGGCCAAGCTACGGGCGGAGTTGAGCGATTCGGAATCGGTACGAGTCACTTCAGCGAACTTTCTCCGCTGGCCGCGCGGCTTCGTGTGGGCGGGCCACCCGGCGTCGAGGCGCCAGTACGTCGTCATCGTCAGCGGACGCGGCGAGGTGGACGTCGGCGGCGGGCGGAAGGTCCAGCTTGCTCCGGGACGGGTCCTACTTGCAGAGGACACGACGGGGAAGGGGCACACGACTCGAGTCGGGCCCGACGAAGATCTCGTGATGCTCCTGGTGCCGCTCGCGCAAGAGCCTTGATCAACTACCCTAGGGCTCGAAGGGAGGACTCACATGCGCAGTCGAGACCGAGTGCTGCCAATCGTCGTCACGATCTCCGCCTTTTTCGCCTCTCACGCCTTCGGGGCGCAGGCGGCGCGCGACATCAAGACCACGAGGGACGTCAAGGTCATCTCGAGCGCCGGCGCGCGTGCGCTGGCCGACGCCTGCACCGTGTGGGCCGAGCAGAACAAGCAGGTCGTCGCGATGGCGGTCCTCGACTGGGGCGGCAACCTCATCGAATTCCACGCCATGGAGGGCGCGACGATGAACGCCATCGACACGGCTCTGCTCAAGGCGAAGTCGGCGCTGCGCTGGCGACGGCCGACGTCGGAGACCAACAAGATGGTGCGAAGCGGAGAGAATCTCGCGCCGACCTTCATGAACGACTTCCCCCAGCCCGGCGCACTGCCCATCGTCCTCGGCGGCCAGGTCATTGGCGCCATGGGTGTGTCAGGCGCCGACGGCGAGAAGTGCGCGCAGGCGGCCATCGACGCGGTGTTCAAAGGGCAGGCGACGACGACGGCCAGATAAAGGAGATGACCACGGCGGCCCGTGGGAGGAGGGTTGAGAATGACTCGGACAAGCGCACTCGTGGTCGTCCTGATCTCGGTTGCAGCATCCGCCTCGGCACAGACCGCCAAGCCGGCAGCCGAAAGCGATGCCATCGCCGTACTCACGCGCGAGATTCGCGCGCTGCGCGAGGAGATCACCGAGACGGCGCGGGCCAGCCTCAGGCTGCAGCTGCTGACCGCGCGCATCCAGGCGCAGGAGCAGCGGATCATCTACCTCGATCGGCAGCGCGCCGAGGCGGTCACACGTCGTGCCAGCGCCGAGCAGGCCCGCGATGCCATCGCGACCCAGATTCAGACGTTCGCCGGCGGCGACACCTCGAAGCTCACCGCGGAGCAACGGCGCGAGATGGAGCCGATGATCGCCGTGTTCAAAAAGCAAGTTGCGACGCACGACTCGCTCGTCGCGCAGCTCGAGACGGAGGAAATCGACGCCGCCAACGCTCTCGCCCAGGAGCAGGGGCGGTGGGCGGACCTCAATCAGCGGCTCGAGGATCTGGAACGCTCGCTGAAATAGCCGCCCGGGTCCGGCTAAAGCCGGACACTACGCGAGCCTGCCCCGCCGTAGCTTTAGCGAAGGCGGGTCACTCGTATCGCAGCGCGACGGTCGGATCCACCGACACGGCACGTCGCGTCGGAATCAGGCACGCGACGAGCGCCACGAGCGTCACGCCGATGGTCACGAGGGTGAACGTCGTCGGATCGGTCGGGCTGACCTCGAACAGCTCCGACTCGAGAAAACGGGTCAACCCCATCGCGCCGGCCAGCCCCAGCACGAGCCCGATGACGATCAGGATCACCGCCCGGAGGATCACCAGCCGCATCACGCGCATGCCGCCGGCGCCGAGCGCTATCCGGATCCCGATCTCGCGCGTCCGCTGCGCGACGGTGTACGCCATCACGCCGTAGATCCCGAGCGCCGCCAGCAGCCCGGCTGCCGCACCGAAGATGCCGAGCAGCGTGGCGTACACCTCCAAGCCGCGCGTCTGCTCTCCGAGGTACTGCTCCACGGTTCGCATGTTGCCGGCGGGCCTCGCCCGGTCGATTTCCGCCACGGCGCCGCGGACGGAGGTTGCGAGCGTCATCGGCTCGCCCTGCGTGCGCATGACGAAGGCCATCATCGCGCGGTAGTCCCACGACGGCCCCAGCCAGCGGGGCTGCTGCTGGAGGTGCGGCACGTACATGAACGGCGTCGGCTGGCGCTGGAACCGCCCGATGACGCTGTCGGCCACGACTCCCACGATCTCGCGCGGCTGCTCGTCGGGAACGAAGTCGAACGTGACGCGCTGCCCGATGGGATCCTTGCCTTCAAAGAAACGATCCGCCATCGTCTTGTTGACGATCATCACGAGCGGCGACAACGCCGTGTCCGTCCGGTTGAAGTCCCGCCCCCGAAGGATCGGAATCCGCATCGTTTCGAAGTAGCGCGGCGTGATCGCAAAGAAGGCGGCAAACTGACTCTGCCCGGAGGTCGGCCTCGGCCGCCCTTCGACGAAGAACTGCATGCCCATCGCGCCGCCGCTGAGCGGCGCGCGGCTGATCCCGGCGGCCGACGTAACGCCGGGAACGGCCTGGATCCTTTCCCACACGCGCTCGAAGGTCAGCCCGGTGACCGGAAAGATCTCCCACAGGCCGACCCCGCGGTACTTGTCCACCGCCCGCATCAGCTCGTTCTGCGCAAAGCGGAACTCGAACGTCAGCAGGTTCTCCGGATCGGCGCCAAGCTCGTTGTTCATCAGCTTCAGCAGGCTGTTGCCCATCAGCGCGGCGCCGATCAACAGCATGAGCGCCAGCCCGATCTGCAGCGTCACCAGCGCGCTGCGGAACATCTGCGCGCCCGCGCCGGCCATGCCATCACGTCCCGACTCCTTGAGCGCGGCCGACAGATCCACCTTGGACGTTTGAAGCGCCGGCGCCAGGCCGAAGATCACGCCGGTGGCAACCGAGAGGATCGCCGTCGCCACGAGCGCGCGCGCGTCGAGCCTCGCGTCTGACAGGCCGGGGACGTCGGGCGGCATGGCCGCGATGAGCGCACGCAGACCGGCCCACCCCAGAGCACAGCCGACGATTCCGCCGACGACGGCCAGCAGCACGTTCTCGGTGAGCAGTTGACGGACGATGCGCCAGCGGCCCGCGCCCAGGGAGCTGCGCACGGCCATCTCGGTCCTGCGCGAGGCCGCGCGCGCCAGCAGCAGCCCCGCGATATTCGCGCACGCGATCAGCAGCACGAAGCCGACCGTGCCCTGCAGGACGAGCAACGGCTGCTTCACATCGTCGTAGACGGCGCCCCGGAGGCCCTGAAGGGTGACGGTCACGTCCTTGTTCCGTTCGGGAAACTGCTGGGCAAGCCCGCGCGACAGCGATGTCATCTCCGCCTGCGCCTGCGGCATCGTGACCCCGTCCTTCAGCCGCGCGCTGACCATCAGGAAGGAGGCCGCGCTGGTCAACTGTTGCGGAGTGAAACCGGCGGGAGCAAAGACGTCGCTTTCGTTGCTAGCGAAGTCGAAGCCTTCGGGCATCACGCCGATGATGTCCGTCTCGACTCCGTCCAGGCGCACCGTCTTGCCGACGATCTGCGGATCGCCGGCGAAACGGCGCTGCCAGAACCTGTGACTCAGGAGGACCACCGGCGCCGGGCTGCCGTTGCGATCCTCATCCGGGGTGAAGACCCTGCCGCGAATCGGCTGAACGCCGAGCACGCTCCACATGGATGCGGTGAAGCGCATCCCCTGGATGCGCTCGGCCGGGGCGCCGCCTTCCGACGCGCCAAGGTTGCTCGGGAAGCCGAAGCTGGCGCCAACAGCCTCGAACGACCTCGCCTGTTCCTTCCATGCAAGGTAGTTCGCGCCGGTCGCACCGCCGCGCTGGTCGGGTCGATCGACTCGCGACGTCCACAGCACCACGAGACGGTCCGGCTCGGGATACGGCATGTTGGCCAGGAGCGACGAGGTGATCAGGCTGAAGAGCGTCGGGTTCGCGCCGATGCCGAGCGCCAGCGACAGGACCGCCGCGATCGTGAATCCGGGCCTGGCCAGCAGCATGCGTGCGCCGAAAGCGAGGTCCTGCAGGAAAGTTGTCATGGGGCGCTCCGGGTGGCGCTATTTTGACGCCGGAACGCATCGTCGAGTTGGTTCTTTTGGGTGTTTGGGGGTTGGGAATTGAGAGTTGTAGTATCAGTCCCCATGAAACGACTCGCCTGGCTTCTTCCGCTCCTCCTCGTGGCGGCCGTCCCGGCGGCACCGTCGCTCCCGCAGCAGGGCGCCGCCGCCCTCTCGACGTTCCTCAAGACCGCGACCGATCGGGGCGACGTGCCCGGAGTCGTCGTTGCCGTCGTCGACGATGACGGCGTCCTCTACAACGAGGCGTTCGGCCTGAGCAGCACGATCCGCAAGACGCCGATGACGAAGGACACGATCTTCAACATGGCGTCGATG
>DASTDQ010000268.1:0-6210 GCA_035710305.1 Vicinamibacterales bacterium
CGAGCCGAGAGCTCAGAGAGCTTACCGCGTGAACAGCGTCGTCTCGTCCACGAAGCAGAGCGGGTTTCCGAACGGATCCCGCAGGTAGAAGGATCGCTCCCCCCACGGCCGCTTCGCGATCTGGCCCATCGGCAGGTTGCCGTCGCCGGTCTCCTTCGACAGCCCGCCAACGGATTCGGCGCGTCGATACGCGGCCTCGAGGTCGGCGACCGCGAAGTAGATGTGCTCGAAGTTCGGCCGTGGATCGACCGGGTCGCCGTCGGCCCTCGGGCTGTAGAGCGAAAGGATCACGCCGCCGCAGTTGATGTAGTGCCGTCCCGGCGAGACGCCGAAGCCGGGTTCCCCCAGGAGCGTCGTGTAGAAGCGCCTGGCGCGCTCGAGGTCGTCCACCGGAACGATGACGCGATAGAGACGTGGCGCAGGCATGGGACGAACTGTAGCGATCGATCCGGTCGCCGGCAAGACGGTACTTTGATGTACCCTCGTCGCGGAGGCGGACCGTGACGCGCACCGGAGACAGCTATCGAGAGCGGGCGTCGTGCCCGCTCTACACCGCAATCGGCGTCATCGATGGACGCTGGAAGCCGATGATCTTCCAGCGGCTGACGTCTCGCCCGCACGGTTTTGGAGAGCTGCGGCGCGCCATGCCGCGCGTCACGGCCAAGGTCCTGCGCGAGCAGCTTCGACAGATGCAGGCCGACAACCTCGTCGTCCGGCACGCGCTCACGCCCGCGGCGCTCGGCGTGCGCTATCAGCTCACGCCGTACGGCCGCACGCTCGGGCCGGTGTTCGAAACGCTCTGGCAATGGGGCGTTCGACACCTCGCACGGAGCAGCGCCGAACGGGGGACGCTCGTCTCGCCCCCGGCCGGGGCCTGACCGTGGGACGACCCGATCGACTGACGGTCCCGAGCTGTTCGGAGTCTTTCCCTTGCACGTCTATCACCTACCGAGACCACAACCCGGATTCGCGTCCATCGAGAGGGGAGAGCTTATGCGGCGCCGGCACGTCGAGCGATGTCAGATGAGGGCGCTGGGTACGCTGGTGGTCACCGGCACACTTGGACTCGGCGCGGCTACTGCATCAGCCCAGATCAAGCCGGCGATCGAGATTCGACCGCCCGTCGTCGGTGACTGTGTCGTTATCCTGGTCCCCAAGGCGCTCGAATCCGGTTCCATCGTGGACCTCGAATTGGACTACGGCTACCTTCCACGGCACCGGGTCGTGGATCCGTCGCGCAACATCGAGTTCCCCGTGCGCATACCCCTGCAGAAGGGCAATCGCCTTCGAGCGCTCGTCAACGGCGTGGCGGTCCAGCCCGATCTCCTTGTCGGGGCAACTCCGCCGGCTGACCGAAAGCCGGAAGGCACGTGCGATGGCGGAGACGAAGACGAAGACGAAGAGCGAGAGACGTCCTTCGCTGCCGAAGCCTATCTGGGCGGCATTGTCGACACGTTCGCCCCGGACGCCGTCGGCAATTATCAGAACCCCGAGGCCGGGGCACGAAAGACGCGGATGACCTTCGGAATCGACTTCGATGGCCGCCTCTATGGGAAAGACAACGACCGCGTGCAGTTCTGGGTTTTTGCCGAGACCCTGTACGGCGTGCGGTCCGCCGACATCGACTGTTCCGGCCAGGACAAGCCGCCGGTCTGCAGTGACGACCCGTCCGCCAAGGCCTTGTACATCCTCGAACATGCCACGAGCCTGGAGGCGTTCATCAATCCCAGACTCCAGTTCCTGAGGCTGCAGACGCACTCCGAATCGCCTGTCGTGCTCTATGTCACCGGCCGCCTTGGCTTCATCGCCCTGGATGGGGCGCCGAGCGTCTTCAAGAACCACGAGGTCGGAGCGGGGTTCCTCCTCGATGGCGGCCCATTCCAGGGGAGCTATCTGGATTTCGGATGGGGCAAGAACGAGCTGATTGCGGACGCGCGCTGGAATCGACTGAAGATCGATGGCACTCTCGTGTTCAGCCTCGAGCGGCTGCTGAAGAACGGCGCGACCGGTTTCTTCATTCGCCTGCGGGTTGACAACGACCTTCGCGGGGAGTCGGCAGACAGTATCCAGACGTCGTATGGGATGTCGTTCGATCTGGGCGGCCTTTTCGCACCATGAGGCGGGTCGTGCGCACGCAGTCAGCAAGCCATCGTCTTCCCATCGCCGCCGCGGCCGCGGTGCTCGTGGGCATGATCGCTCCGGCGCCGGCCCAGGAATCCCCGAAGACGGTCCAGACGGCGTTCTGGCAGATCGACCCCGAAGACTGGCACAAGACCGGTCGTGCAGAGTTTCCGGAGCGCCAGAAGCTCGACAAAGAGCGCCCTCAAGATGTCGGTGTCGCGTTTTCCGGCGGCGGGACTCGCTCGGCGGCTGCCACGATCGGACAGCTCCGAGGGCTGCGCCAGAACGGCTGGCTCGACCGCGTGCGCTACGTCACGGCCGTGTCCGGCGGCTCCTGGGCGGCCGTGCCATACACCTTCTACGACGGCCCGCTGGAGGAGCTGCTCGGAGAGTACGTGCCGACGAATTCGCTGACGCCGGAGGCCTTGACACGTGCGGCCTCCGGGAAGCTCGCCGAGCGTGTCGCGCGTTCCGAGCTCGGTCACGTCGGCCTCCAGGAGGTTCCCCAGTTCCTCCCGGATCGAGTTGCCGGATACGACACCACGACGCTGCAGAGCGCGGTGTCGACGCTGCGACGCGCGCTGCGCAAGTGGCGTGGACAGAACCTGCCCGAACCGGATCGTCGCGACAAGTCGTATGCGCACATGCTCGGGCAGGTGTTCCTCGGCAAACACGAGGATCTGGATCCTCTCGTCGCACGCGGCAATCTGGCGCCCTACACGTGGGATCGCGAGACGGCCATCGAGATGAGCAAGGTCACGGGCTACTTCTCGGGAGACTTCGTTCACGCCGCCGCGAACCGTCCCTTTCTGATCGTCGGCGGCACGCTGATCTGGCAGCATCCCGCCTTTACGTACCCCCGGTTGATTCCGGTCGAATACACGCCGCTCTACACGGGCATCCGCCAGCGGTTCGGCGGCATTGGCGGAACCTACGTCTGGCCGTGGGCCTACGATCGGTCGGTCGTGGCCCGCCAGCCGGGCGACAGAATGCTGGTGAGCCCCGGTCCGGATGGGCGGATGTTCACGCTCGCAGACGTCATCGCCAGCAGCGGGGCGGCGCCGCAACTCACGTTGTTGCTGGGTACAGGGGTACCCAGCCGGCTGCGCGCGTCCCTCCGGACGGCAGCCGAAGCCTTTCCCTCTTTCGCCAACACGGCCGTCAGGGACGGCGAGCCGATTCCTACGGGCGACCTCTTTCCGCACGGCGACGGAGGATTCACCGACAACTTCGGTCTGATGCCGCTGCTCGCGCGACAGGTGCGCAACATCATCGTCTTCGTCAACTCCAACAAGACGTGGACGCTGAACGATCAGCTCCAGTCGTTCTTCATCCCCGTCGACGTCAAGGACGGCGGAGGCGACAAGAGCATGAACGCGGTGTTCGAGGCCTCACGGTACAAGGAATTGCTGGATGGACTTGATGCCGCCACGGCGTCAGGAGGTCCTGCCGTGTATTGCGGCAGACAGACCTGGTCCGTTCATGGAAACGAGCTGTACAACATCAGGACGTATGACGACTTGAAGATCTGCTGGGTCTACAACCACGTAGCCGGCGAGTGGAAGAAGCGGCTGGACGCAACGATTCGGGGCTGGCTGGACTGGACGAAGGCGAGCGGCACGCCGCGAACCGATGAGGTCAAGGCGCTGGAGAGCTTTCCGTACTACGCCACGTTCGGAGAGAACAGACCGCGCGTCATCCGCCTCAATCCACTGCAGATCAACCTGCTCGCGGATCTGGCCGCCTGGTCGATTACCAACACCGCGACAGTCGATGCCATTACCGGCGCCTTTGGCGAAGGCGTGCTCCCGAAGCCGACACGATGAGTCGAGGCCACATGAGTTGCGCAGAGATCTGATGCTCGAGTTCGGTGGCCTCCGGGGTTAATCACGTGTGACCTCGCGTCGGTACCTCACCAAGGCCAACGTCCGATACAGGCCGTGGGCGAACTTGCCGTACGGCAGCGTCAGGAACAGCGCGAGCACGGCGCCGAGGTGCACGAGCAGCAGCACGCTCATCGCGGCGCTGTGACGGAACGCGAGCAGCAGCAAGCCCGTAAGGCTCGTCGCGACGAGCAGGACGAGGAACGCCTCGTCCGCGCCCACTGAGTCGATGCCGCCGCCAAGTGCAGGATCGCGCCGGCGGCGAAGCAGCCACAGTCCCGCGGGGCCGATCAGCAATCCGAATCCGCCAGCGGTCCCGAGAATCACCGGGACGCTCGCGTACGCGTACGGCGCCTCGAAGCCAAGCTCGTGATACACGGCCGCCACCGTCGTCGATGCGAAGCAGAGCGCGAAGCCGTAAAACGTGAAGTGATGGAACCGGCGCCGCCATGGCGTACGCTGCTCCTCGCCGCTGACGCATTCCGCATCCGGCGTGTGCAGGTGCCGGAGCGTCAGCGCATCTCGCAGCGCGGCAGCGAGAGCAGCCGCCGTGAATGCTCCGGACTGGGCCGCCTCACGCCAGAATCGGATGCCTCCAATCGAGAGGGCCATCAGCACCATCAGCCCAACGGCGCCAAACAAGGCGACCATCACCGCGTGCGGGACGACGCTGTAGAAGTCTGCGGTGATCCCCGGCTGCCACAGTACTTGCGGGTTCGTCACCCACACCGCCGCGAGAAAGAGGGCAGCCATCACGCCCGCGAGCGTCAATGCGCTCGTCGGGCCGTTGCGGCGAAGAGCGGACGCGAGCCAGCGCGGCCAGGCGTACTCCTCGTAGGTGCGCTCCCGGATGCGCGCCATCGTCCGCGGCACGTCGATCCCGAACTCGTGCGGCGGCGCGAACTGACACGAGTAGAGGCACTCGCCGCAGTTGTGACACAGGTTCGCCAGGTAGACGAGGTCCCTCTTCTCGAAGAAGAGACGCTGCTCGATCGCCGGAAACACGGGACAGAACTGCTCGCAGTAGCGGCACGCGTTGCACACGCTCGCGACGTGCGCGCCGTGGTCGAGCAGATCATCCACGCGCATGCCGCGCCGCCGCCTCCCCCGCAATCCGGCCGAACACCGTGCCGATCGTCATCCCGATCCCGGCGAGGTACCCGTGCCGCAGGATGTTGCCTGCCATGATCTCGCCGGCGGCATAGACGTTGTCGAACCGCCGGCCGTTCGATCCGAGCACGCGCGCCGAGTCGTCCACGGCGACGCCGAGATACGTGAACGTGATTCCGGGACGGAGCGGATATCCCCAGAAGGGGGGAGTGTCGAGGCGTTGCGCCCAGTGCGTCTTGTCGGGCGTGAGCCCGACGGTCCGGCAATCATCGAGCGTGTCCGGGTCGAACGTGCCCGGCTGCACGCCATCGTTGAAGGCCGCGACGGTCGATTCGAGCTCGCCCGCGGGAATCTGAAGCTTCGCCGCGAGCTCGCCGATCGAGCCGGCGGCGATCGGCGGAAACGCCGACGGCAGGAAGCGCCCGATCGCCTTCGCGTCCACGATGGAATACGCGATCTGATCGGGCTGCTGCGCGACGAGCGTTCCCCACATCGCGTACCGCTTCGGCCAGAGGCCTTCGCCCTCGTCGGAAAAGCGCCGCCCGTGGCGGTTCACGACGATGCCGAACGGCACGGAATCGAGCCGCGTCACGATCCCGCCGTCGAACCTGGGCGCCCGGGCGTCCACGGCCACGGCGTGGCATGCGCGCGGATCGCCCACGGGCTGCGCGCCCGCGTCGAGCAGGATTCTGAGGAGCGTGCCCGTGTTGTACGGTGTGCCGCGTACCACGAAGTTGCGCGCGGCCTCGCCCCAGGCGTCACGCAGCCAGTCGAGATTGGCTTCGAATCCGCCGGCGGCGACGACGACCGCACGTCCGTCGATCGTCCTGCGTGCGCCACCGGCCAGCACGGCTGCGCGCCGGAACGAGCCGTCCTCGATGTCGAGCGCGACGACTTCGGCGTCGTAGATCACCTGCACGCCCAGGCGCTCGGCTGCCGCGTAGCAGGCGTTGACGAGCGCCTTGCCGCCGCCCATGAAGAACGCGTTGGTTCGCCCCAGGTGCAGCGTGCCGCGCAGCGCGGGCTGCAAGCGCACGCCGAACCGGCGCATCCACGCGGGACATCCGGCAGATTCTCGAATCAGGAGCCGCGCGAG
>DASTDQ010000269.1:0-3796 GCA_035710305.1 Vicinamibacterales bacterium
CACGCTCGAGGAAGAGGTGCCGGACGTGAGACCGGGCTTCACGTGTACGGCCGAGATCACGACCGCGAAGCGGACCAACGTCGTCTCGGTGCCGATTCAGGCGCTGACGGTCCGCGAAATGCTGTACGACCCCAAGGGCACCATGGTGCGCGAGTCGCCGACGCGCAGGCGCCGCAGCAGCGACCGGCTCGAAACGCCCGTCAGCGCGTCGAACGAGCCGCCGCCCGGGTACAGCCGCAAGGAAACCGAGGGTGTGTTCGTCTTCACGGGTGGGCGCGTTGTGTACACCCCCGTCAAGGTCGGGATCGCCGGCGAGCAGTACTTCGAGGTGCTCGAGGGGCTCAAGGCCGGGGACCAGGTCGTCACCGGGCCGTTCGCCTCGGTCCGCGAGCTCCGCGACGGCGACGACGTGCGCCTCCAGCAGACGACGAACCGGAACCGCACCAGTCAGTAAGCCGCAGTGAACCAGATCCTCGATTCGGTCCTCATCGCGCTTCAGGCCATCTGGGCCAACAAGCTGCGATCGTTCATGACCGTGCTCGGCAACATCGTGGCTGTGACGTCGATCGTCACCGTCGTCACGCTCATCCAGGGGATGAACGGGATGGTCGCTGACGCCATCGTCAGCGACGTCGGTGCGGACTCCTTCACCGTCCAGATGCGCCCGCTCATCCTCAACGAGGACGACGAGGAGCGCAACCGCAACAACCCGCTGATCACACTCGACGAAGCCGAGGCGATTCGCAGATTCAGCCCGTCGATTGTGTCAGTCGCCGCGCAGGCACAACGCAGCGCCAATGTGTCCTACCGGACCGAGGAGGTCAACAACGCGCAGATCCAGGGTGTCACCAGCCAGTACCTCGACTTCTCCACGTTCAGCGTGGAGCGCGGCCGCATGATGAGCGGCGTCGAGGTGGAACGCGGCCAGCCGGTGACGATGCTGGGCTGGGACCTGGCGGACCGCCTGTTTGGCGAAATCAACCCCCTGGACAAGACGATCAAGATCGCCGGCATCAACTTCCGCGTCGTCGGCGTCAGCGAGAAAAAGGGCTCGTTCTTCGGCAACTCGCAGGACAACTTCGCCGTCGTTCCGTACGGCTCGTACCAGCGCCTCTTCGGCGCCCGGCAGTCGTTGCAGCTGATGGTCAAGCCAGCCTCCACCGAGCAGATCCAGGAGGCCATCGACGATGCGACGGTCGCGATGCGAGTCGTCCGCCGGCTGAAGCCGGGCGAACGGGACAACTTCGGCATCTTCACGTCGGACACGATCCTCGATCTGTATCGCCAGGTCACGAGCGGGATCTTCATCGTCCTCGTGGGCATTGTCGGGCTCTCGCTCGTCGTGGGCGGCATCGTGATCATGAACATCATGCTGATGGTCGTGAGCGAGCGGACCCGCGAGATCGGGCTGCGCAAGGCACTGGGCGCGAAGCGGAAGGACATCATGTCCCAGGTGCTGACCGAGTCGATTACGCTCTCGACCTTCGGCGGCGTGATCGGCATCATCCTCGGTTCGCTCGCCGCGACGCTCATCGCCGCGCTGACGCCGCTTCCGGCCAGGCTCGAAATGTGGTCCGTCGTGCTCGGCGTCGGCATCACCGCCGGCGTGGGGCTGTTCTTCGGCGCGTATCCAGCGTCACGGGCGGCCTCGCTCGATCCCATCGAGGCGTTGAGACGTGAATAAGGGCCTCTGGCGCGAAGTGCTCGTGATGGCGATCGACACGCTGCGCACCAACAAACTGCGCTCGGGGCTGACCATTCTCGGCGTCGTCATCGGCATCACGGCGATCGTGGGGATGACATCGCTCATCCGGGGGTTCGACGAATCGCTGCGGGACATGATCCGTCAGCTCGGGCCGAACACGATCATGGTGAGCAAGGTAGGCGCGTTGAGCTTCGCCTCGGGTGCCGACTTTCAGAAGATCCTGCGCCGCCCGAACTTGACCGTGGACGACGCCAAGGCCATCGAGAGACTGGCACCATCGGTTGGGATCGTGGATATCTGGATGGGCCAGGGGATGGATCAGACCGCCGAGCGCGTTTCCTACGAGGGACAGCGCACGCCGATGCTCGGGGTGCTCGGCGCCACCGAGCAGTTCGCCGCGGTCAACTTCGTGAAGCTGTCGTTCGGCCGGTTCTTCACGGAGTCCGAGGTGCTGCGCCGGCGTCGCGTAGTCGTGCTGGCGGACGGTCCGTATCAGGCGCTCTTCGCCCCGTCCGGCCTCGACCCGATCGGGAAGAAAGTCCGCATCGGCGCCATCGAGTACACCGTCGTCGGCGTGTTCGAAAAGCGGCCGTCGCCCTTTCCACAGGCGGACAACTTCGTCGTCATTCCGCAGACGACGCATCAAGTCATCTTCAACACGAACGCGCGGCGCATGTTCGGCGGCGGAGGCAGCGCCACGATCACCATCGTCCCGGTCGAGACGGCCACGCGCGACCAGGCGGTCGCCGAGATCGAGGAGATCATGCGGATTCGCCACAGGCTGACGCTGGACGAGCCCAACGATTTCGACATCGGCGGGCAGGACGCCATTCTGCGAATCTGGGACCAGGTCAGTCAGGCCGTGTTCCTGGCGCTCGTCGTGATTTCGTCGGTGGCGCTCATGGTGGGCGGCATCGGCGTCATGGCCATCATGATGATCTCGGTCACCGAGCGGACGAGAGAAATCGGCGTCCGGAAGGCGCTCGGCGCGCGCAGGCAGGAGATCCTCTTCCAGTTCCTGGCGGAGGCCGCGGCATTGACGTCGGTCGGAGGGATCCTCGGGGTCCTGATCGGCGCAGGCATCGGTGCCGCCATCAGCCTGGCGACCGGCTTCCCCGTCTCGCTCCCCTGGTGGTCGTTCGCGATCGGGCTGGGCTTCTCGGCGTCGGTCGGGATCTTCTTCGGCATGTTCCCGGCAGTCCGCGCGTCGCGCCTCGATCCGATCGAGGCGCTCAGACACGAATAGCTTTGATCTACGATACAGCCGTCTGCTGACATGATTGGCCGGCGGCTCGCACACTACGAGATCACAGCCCATCTCGGATCGGGCGGCATGGGCGACGTCTACCAGGCCACCGACTCGAAGCTCGATCGCACGGTCGCGCTCAAGTTCCTCCCCCAGGCCTTCGCCGGCGATCCCGATCGCTCGGCTCGGTTCGCGCGCGAAGCGAAGGCCCTCGCCGCGCTCAACCATCCCAATATCGCCGCGATCCACGGGCTGGACGACGGGGAGGGCGGCGAACGCTTCCTGGTCATGGAGTTCGTACCGGGCTCGACGCTGGCGGATCGGATTGGACGCACGCCGCTGCCGCTCGACGAGGCGCTCGGCATCGCCAGGCAGATCGCCGAGGCACTCGAGGCAGCGCACGACAAGGGCGTCGTGCACCGCGATCTCAAGCCGGCGAACGTGAAGATCACGCCCGAGGGCCAGGTCAAGGTTCTCGACTTCGGCCTGGCCAAGCTTGCGGGTGGGGACGCGGAGGAGACGGGACGAGCGCTCTCGAACTCGCCGACGCTGAGCGCGCCGATGACGCGCGCGGGCGTCGTCCTGGGTACGGCTGCCTACATGTCACCCGAGCAGGCAAAGGGGCGATCGGTCGATCGGCGCGCGGATCTGTTCGCGTTCGGTTGCGTGCTCTACGAAATGCTCGCCGGGCGGCCGGCGTTCGAAGGCGAGAGCGCCGCCGACATCCTGTCGTGCGTGCTGCAGCGCGAACCGGACTGGACGCGCCTCCCGTCCAGCGTGCCGCCAGCGGTCCGGCAGCTTCTTCGTCTGTGCCTGGAAAAAGATCCACGGAAGCGGCGTCAGTC
>DASTDQ010000270.1:0-8252 GCA_035710305.1 Vicinamibacterales bacterium
CGATGTGCGCCACGGTCTGTCCAAGCCAGGCGCTCTTCTTCGGGACGCTCGAGCAAATCGAGCTGCTGCGGCCGCTGTCGATGCCGGTCAACCGGTTTCAGTTCGGCCAGCAGACGATCACGACGCAGGTGTTCGTGATGACGCCTCGGGAGATCGCGGTACGCGCGCCGCTCGTGGACGTGACGTCCGCGATGGACGAGCGGCCGCGCAGCCGCTCGGTATCGCTGAGAGTCGTGCCGGCCGACGCCGGGGCCACGACGCGCGCCGACGAAGATGCGTCCGATCCGTACGCCGACACGGGGACCTGGCCATGAACGATCCACGGAAACCGACGCGAGCGTCGATCGACGCTCGCGTGAACTCGCCCGCGCGCGAGGGGTTGACCGGCACGGCGCCAGCCAGCGTCTACACGCCGGCAGCCGATCGGGAACAGATCACGACTCCCCCGGACTTTTCGCCTATCGACGTACAGCCCGCCTGGCGGCGGGACTTCCCCGTCGACTGGCCCGAGGATCGCTACGTCGAGCGGCGCGAGTTCACGAAGTTCATGGTGCTCACCAGCTTCGCGCTCTTCGCCGGGCAGATGTGGATTGCGGCAAAGAGCTGGTGGCAGGGGCGACAGGGCGCGGCTCCGGGGATGCGAATCGGCTCGCTCGATGACATTCCTGTCGGCGGCACACTTGTCTTCCGCTACCCCGAGGCTGACGATGTCTGCGTGCTCGTCCGGCTCGACGAACGTCAGCTCGTCGCCTATAGCCAGGAGTGTACGCACTTGTCCTGCCCGGTCATCCCGAGGCCGGAGCGCGGCGTCCTCCACTGCCCCTGTCATGACGGCGTGTTCGATCTCCGCTCGGGCCGGGCGATCGCGGGCCCGCCGTCGCGCCCGCTTCCACGCATCCTGCTGGACGTGCGACGACGCGACATCTACGCCACCGGCGTCGAGCCGGGCGCCGCCTGACATGTCCATCCACCGTCCCTTCACACGCGAGCAGCGGTCGACGATCGTCCTGGGCATGCTCGCTTTCGTGCTGATCATCGTGATCCTGCAGCTCTGGCTGCTGACTGCGACGATGAACGCACACCTGGGCGGGGACCAGTCGGTGGTCTGGCCCGCGGCGCTGGCGAGCCTGTTCTGTCTGTTGCTGAACCTGGGGCTGCTGCGGTATCTCGGCAACCTGGAACGCACACGCCGCTGAATCACGGTTCGACGTCGTGTCGGGCTTCAGCCGGACCTGTGCAGCTCGAGTCCGGGAATGTCCAGAAAATCTCCCCGGTTGAGCGTCCACACGCGGGCGCCCTGGCTCAGCGCGCACGCGGCGATCGCGAGGTCGAGCTCACGCCCTCGCGCACGACTCACCCGTCGATACAGATCCGCAGCCATTCGCGCCTCGACCTCCCCGAAAGCGACGACCACCTCCGGCCCGAGGAGCGCGGCCTCGATCGCCAGCTCCGTGTCCGTTCGCGGGCCGCGTCGCCACTCGTACAGCACGAGCGCGGACACACCGAGGCGGATGCCATCGGCAACCACCTGCCGCAGCGCGGGCAACGATCGCCGCGGACCCGTGAGCGCGTCGATGAGGACCGATGTGTCGAGGTGAATCATGCGGAGCGACGGCCGCCTCCACGGCGCGCGGCGCGCAGCTCCCGCAGCTCGCGTTCGACGGCGGCGATGGTCCGTGTCGGCGGCTGCGCGAGCACGGCATCGATCGACCGCAGCATGCGGCGGCGCTCGTCCTCGCTGAGCCGGCCCGCACGGGCGGCGTATTCGTGGATCGCCTCCCTCACGACCGCGCTCTGCGGCCTGGCCAGCCGCTCCGCGGTTTTCCTGAGCGTCGAGACGGTCTCATCGTCGAGCGTAAAGGTGACCTTGACCATATCGATACCATACTACCATATATAGTATGGCAGTCCTCACTTCGGCTTCCACACGAGCACGGAATACTCCAGCAGCGCCTTTCCAAGGCCTGCACGCCGGCGTGTCACGATCTCGATCCGATCGTGCCGCTCGAGGATCGTGAGGAGCGACGTCATGTAGCCCCCCGCGATCAGGTGGCGGCGGGCGAAGTAGTCACGGCTGGGAAAGACACCTGTGTGGAGCTCGAGCACGGGCTCGAAGTGGATCACGCAGCGCGGCTTCAGCGCGAGAATCTGTTCGATCGCCCGCGCCGTTTCCGGCACCACCTCGAGGCATCCGATGGTGATCACCACGACGGACCTGCCCCGGAGCATCGCGCCGACCCGGGCCATCAGCGCGCCGTCGGTGATATCGATGTCGCCGAGAAACGTCATGCCGTCGGCGTCGAGCTGCTGCCCCATGGCCGAGGCAAACTCGGGACCGGCATTCGAGATATCGACGCCGATGCACTCGACGGACGGAAAGAGGCTGCGGATCACGAACAGATTGCGCCCGTTTCCGCAACCGAGTTCCACGACCACGCCATCGTCCTGTCGAATGAACTGCTTGAAGAGCGTGATGAGCGTCTGCGTGAGCAGCACCGAGAACGTGCCTTCACTAATCGTGTGGATGCGATCGCCGATCAGATAGTCTCGCGGCTTGAGCAGCCGCTTTCTGTGGCTCTTGGCGCCATGGTGCGACCAGCGCCGCTCGTAGTTGGCCTTGGCATCGACCGGTTGACGCCTCGCCACCATCAATCTGGCCAGTCTTGCTATCGAGCCGAGAGCAAACTGCCGCCAGGATCTCGATGTTTGGCCGCCAATCACGAGGTGCGGGTCGGCCTGCTCGATCAGATCGAGGTGGCCGAGGAAGAGATCGAAGAGATCGGCGGTTGTCTCGGTGCTGGCGAGCAGGGCGGCGAACTCCTGATAGCTCGCTGCCCTGGCGCACGACGTTTTCATCACCGAGGGTTGTCGTGATGCGATCCGTCAACGATGTGAGGCACGTCGCGATCCTCGCATCGGGCAGGCTCTTCGATCTCGATGTCGGTGATCCACATCACCTGCGGCTTGAGTGACCACGGCTCGACGAGCACCTCCGGGTCGTGCACCGTGGCACGCCATTCGATGGTGTCGCCAATGCGGCGGAAGCGTTCCGTCACCCTCAGGTTCTTCGTGTGGAACGCTCCGTTGTCAGTGAGCCAGGTCTCGTCGTTCATGCCGACTGTCTCGACGATCAGGGTGTCTCCCTCGATGCGGCCGACGGCGTCGCCCAGATAACTGGGCGGTACGTCCTTCCGGTGCGGCCGTCCGTCGATCGGGACGATCCGGAAGAACGCTCCGTTCACATCGTCATAGAGGAAGACGACCTCGCGAGCGCTCTGTACGATCTTGGCCGGCGGGCCGATGCGCGGGACGCCGGGCGCCTGGCACTTCAGGTTGGTATCGACCTGCACCTGCCGCTTGCTGAGATCGGCGACCTTCGCCTGGAATTCCGGCTTGTATTTCGGGAAGTCGGTCTGCACGGGCGGGAACGGCGCCGGCGGCGCACCAGCCGGGGCGGGACCGCAGCCGATCAAGCAAATCGATCCGTCCGCCTTCTTCACCGGCCGTACGAACTCGATACCACCCAGGTGATCCCAGGTGCCGTTGAAGTCGGTCCGGCCGTCGGCCAGCCTGGGCGTCGGCTTGGCCGAGAGCGTCTGCAGCTGCTTGACGGTTCCGCGATCGGGTGCTCGAGCCGCGACCTGCGCGAATGACGTCCCGGCAGCGGCGAGCACCGACAGACTCACGATGCTTGAAACAAGGATTCGGGTCATGACTTTCCTGTTCGCGCGGGCTGAAGCCCGCGCTCTACTGGCCGGTTGGCGCAAAACTGTGTCCGTCCGCGTACGTGATCTTGTTGATCCAGGCAAGGTGCTTCGTTCCATCGCGCGCCGGCAACGCATCGATCGTCACCTCTTCACCGGGCTTGCCTTGAAGCGATTCCCTGGTCAGGCCCGCCCGCCGCATCATCGCCGTTGGCAGCGTGGCGAGCGCCCAGGTGGTGGTCGTGCCGGCCGCTTCCTTGACGTTGAGATGGACGTAGATGTGCGGGTTGATCCAGTCCACTTTCGTGATGACGCCCTTGAGCGTCATCGGCTTGGACATGTCGAATTGCCCTGGGACCGAGTGATGCGCCTGCATGGCGGCCGCAGTTACTGCGATGACCACGGCGACGAACAGACTACGGAGTCGATATCGCATCCCGCTTCCTCTCGGGCACAGAGTACGCCCGCACCACCGAGCGGTCAAGCCGACCATCCCGCGCGGCTATCGCTTCTGATTGCGGCGTCACTGCTATCATCTCGCCAGCCTTGGAGTTCTGGTCCCCACACGTGCCGCCGGAACGGCCGGCGTTGGTTTCAGCTACCGACGACGGTGCTATTCCAGTCGGAGTATCTTCTGATTTGACCTTCAATCTGACACGTCAATCGGCCGATGCATTTCGGACGTTCGGGTTCGTCGTGCTTCGCGGATTCTTCGAGCCGAGTCCGCTCGCAGCGGAGATTGACCGCGTGATGGCCGACGGGCTTGGCGACGGCGTTTCAAGCAGGGGCGACGTCCACTTCCACTACGTGCCGATGATGACTGCCGAGACACCGGTCAGCCTGTCGTTGCTTGATCGTGCCGAAACTGTGGCGGCTGCCTTGCTCGGTGGCCCGGTGCTACCGACCCGGGCAAAGGGCGTACGGTACTTCGGTGACACGATGTGGCACACCGATTCCGACTCGCCGCTCACGAGTGTGGGATTTCTCGCCTACCTCGAACCTGTGGGAGCGGAAAGCGGCGCCCTTCGCGTGCTCCCTGGTTCGCATCATCCACAGCTGCGGGACGCGATCCGCGCGTTGGGGGCCGCCGGCCTCGCAACTCCGGGGCTGCCCCACCACGTTGTCGCTACCGAGCCCGGCGACGTGATCCTGCTCGATGAGCACCTCTTCCACGCGAGCTTCGGAGGTGGAACCCGCCGCAGTGGAGGGTTGACTACGTCAATGCCCCCATCGGCGTCGAGGCGGAGAATCGCACGAAGTCGTACTTTGCAAGCCTCTACGCACCCGACTGGGACGGCGGCTACGACGTCGATCGATACCCGAGTTATGGTCCCGATTGGCACAACTCGAGTCGCGCGGCCGTCGCGCGGCTCGAGGCGCTCGGCGTGTACGAGCTGGCGGCCGCGCAGGAGGCGTTCATGCGATCGAGGCGGCGAGCCGGCGGCTGAAGCCGGACGTTAAACGAACAAGGGGCGATATCGTGAGCGATACTTTCGAGCGAGAGCCGCAGCGCGAGTGGGCCGGCGAGTCCGGCTACTGCAATTGCCTCCTGGTCGCCATGGCGAGAATGCGGATTGCGAGGATAGAACTCAGTGCGGAGGAGCCGCTGCCGAGTCTCGAGGAGTTGGCGGCCACGCGGCCGGAAACCCTGGAATGGATACAGGCCCAGGGTTTCCAGTACGACAAGCTCGACCGAGTCACCATCATCAGGATGCTTGCGGAACTGGCCGACATCTCGCCTCAGGACGAGCGCTTCACCGGCATCCTGGAGGTTCAGGACGTCGTGGGTGATGATGGTCCCGTCGTGCAGCGAGTCTTCGCCATGCAGCTTGGCCTGCGAGACGACGAGGTTGTCCTGGTGATTGCACAAGAAGGCTTGGATGTCGCCTGACAAGCGCGTGCGCGCGATCAGCTGAGGCAGGTTCGAAACAGCGCCGGCGGGTCGCGTGGGCGTGGAAGTCCGTCACGAAACGTGCAGGGTCGAACTCGAACCCTTGCATGACCAGCGTGAGATCGGCCTGAAATTCGTCTGGTCCCAACACGTACCTCACGGCACGCGCCGCAAGAGCACGACCGAGCGGCGCCAGCGGGTGTGTCACGGTCTACTGGCGACTCTGTGGCCCGCCGCTGCGTTCCAGCGTCGACAGCCTCCAAGCCACCGACCACTCTTGTCGGCCCCGGATTGGTTGCGCGGCAATGCCTCGACCTGCTCGATCAGAGACCGGTAATCGTCGGTCATCTCGAAGCGATAAGCCTTGGCGAACTCAGTCGCCTCCTCGAGGCCCTGAAGAAAGCTGGCGAGCGTGGGCTCCATCTCCCTGATTGTACCGCCGCTCGACCTGTCCGCTACTCGTACCGCAGCGACCACACCGGCGTCGCGCGCGCTCGTACCGACGAGCAGGCGTTGCAGGAGTTGTCCACGCCGAAGGCGCCAGCCAGCCCGATGGTCGGACCTCCGCGCGGAGGCGCGCGAGCCCACAAGGGGAACCGAGAAGTGTGAACGACATACATCTACCGGAGCGTCTTCACTTCCCCCCCCGCGGGCGCTGCAAGCGCCGCCTCGAAGCCGGCGACCGCGGAGTCACGGGGATCGGCGACGCCGACCAGGATCTTCCCATCCGACACCGCGGGATCGTAGAAGGTCGATCCGCGGCCCAGGCGCGCCGTCACGACCAGCGTCGCCACCGTCGCCAGGATCGCGCCCAGCATCGTCAGCTCGAAGGTGATGATCAGGTTGGGCCACCACGCGTAGATCGGCAGCCCGCCCACGTCGATCGGCCACGACGTCTCGGTGAGCCACGACAGCCCGAGCCCGGAGGCCATCCCGGTCAGCCCCCCTCCGCACGCGAACCACCACATCCACGTCGCCTTGTGCGTGCGACCGAACTCGAAGTCCTCCATCGGCTGCGGAGACATCACGGTGATGTCGTCGTCGGAGGCGCCGGCCGCGCGCAAACGGTTGACCGCCTGCTGCGCCGAGGCGCCGTCGGGGTACAGACCGTAAAGGGCCTTCACCCCTCGACCGTGCTCGGGGTGGCCCTGAGGCTCTCGAAGGGTCACAGGTGCAGCTCCCCGAGCGGATGCTCTTCGGTGGCCGGCGGGATCAGGCTCGGCGGCGGGTGATCGCCCGCCTTCAGCTCCCAGATCGAAATGATCGGTACGAACTTGGCGAACAGCACGTACAGGAGCGTCATCGCCGCGAACGTCGAGCCGGCAATGATGATCTCGACCGGCTGGGGACGATAGATGCCGAAGCTGTACGGCAGATACTTGTGCCCGAGCGAGGGCACGATGATGAGAAACCGCTCGAGCCACATGCCGGCGACGACGCACACCGACGCCAGGACGCAGCCGGTGATCGTGCGGAAACGCCGGATGCCCATGAGCACGAGCGGCACCACGAAGTTGCAGACGACCATCGTCCAGTAGAGCGGCGCGAACGAGTCGCGCTGCGTCCGCCAGAAGACCGCCATCTCGGAGGGCTCGTTACCGTAGTAGGTGACGAGGCGCTCGTTGAAGACGAAGTACCCCCAGAGCAGGGCCATCACCAGCAGGAGCTTTCCCAGATTCTCGAAGTGCACCGGATGCAGGTAGCGCTCGAGGTGCAGGAAACGGCGGAGAATCGCCATCGCGATGAGCAGCGCGGCGATGCCGCTGAAGATCGCGCCGGCCACGAAGTAGGGACCGAAGATCGTGGACTGCCACATCGGCACGGGGGCCATCGAGAAGTCGAACGACACGATCGTGTGCACCGAGACGGCCACCGGGATGATGGCGATCGCCATGATCTGCATGGCCGTCTCGAGCCGGTGCCACTGCTGCGTCGTGCCCCGCCAGCCAAGCGCCAGAATGCCGTAGATCCGCCGCCGGAGCCCGGTGGACTTGTCGCGGACGACGGCGAAATCGGGAATCATCGGCAGGAACAGGAAGAGCACGCTTCCGGTCAGGTAGGTGTTGATCGCGAAGAAGTCCCACACGAGCGGCGAGCGGAAGTTCGGCCAGATCTGGCGCTCGCTCGGATAGGGAAACAGCCAGAAGGCGAGCCACGGGCGCCCGAGGTGGATGATCGGAAACATCGCGCCGATCATCAGCGCGAAAACGGTGATGACTTCCGCGCATCGGGTCACCGGACGGCGCCAGCCGGCGTTGACGAGCCGGAGGATGGCGGAGATGAGCGTCCCTGCGTGGCTGATGCCAATCCAGAAGACGAAGCTCGTGACGTAGAAGCCCCAGTAGACGGGCCACCGGATGCCCGAGATGCCGAAGCCGAAATACATCTGCGTCAGCCACGACGTCAGCGCAGCCGCGACGATCGACCCGAAGATCGCCAGGAGGAGATAGAACCTCCAGGACGTCTGCATCAGCGGCCGGAGCAGGTCGCTGTTGATCCGCGGGTGGGCTGGATGGGTCATCGGGAGCTTCTGCTCAGATACGTCACCTTCGGCTCGGTCCCTCGATCCTCCAGGAGCTTGCTCCCCCGCGGCGATCGCGACAGGCGCGAGACGGCGCTGTCCGGATCGTCGAGGTCCCCGAAGACGAGCGCCCTGG
>DASTDQ010000271.1:0-4949 GCA_035710305.1 Vicinamibacterales bacterium
TGGATCATGACCGGCACGAACGATCGCGAGGTCCAAGGCGTTCCCGCAACTGGCCGCTCGTTCCGCGTTCGGGGGGCGTCGGTTGGCAAGCTCGATACGAGCGGGCGGATTGTCGAGAATCGGGACTACTACAACCTGGCCGAGATGTTGGCGCAGCTTGGCCTCGGGCCGGCCGCCCCGCCGCGGCCTGCGTAAGCACGTCGGCCGCTGACGAATCCCGTGAGAAAGAGAAGACATCGTGACACCCATCAACGCGTTCATCGAGAAGCACCCGGTGCTGACGTATTACGCCCTCGTGTTCGCGATCTCGTGGGGCGGCATCCTGATGCTCGTCGCGCCAGGCGGCATTCCTGGCAAGCCCGAGGACGTCGCACGCCTTTTTCCGTTCACGCTCGCAGCGCTCTTCGCTGGTCCGAGCGTCGCTGGCGTCGTCATGACCGCGCTCGTCTCCGGCAGGTCGGGGCTTCGCGAGCTGCTCGCGCGCCTCGGTCGCTGGCGCGTGGGCGCAGCGTGGTGGGCGGCCGCGCTCCTGACCGGGCCGGTCCTGGTCGCAGCAGTGCTGTTCGGGCTCTCGCTCTACTCGCCCGACTTCGTGCCTGGCCTGCTCACGACGGAGGACAAGCTCGGGCTGCTCATCTTCGGGCTCGGCTGGGGACTCATCGGCGGCGGACTCCTGGAGGAGCTTGGCTGGACCGGGTTCGCCGTGCCGACGTTGAGGCGGCGCTACAGCGCGCTCACGACCGGGCTCATCGTCGGCCTCCTGTGGGGCACGTGGCACGTGTTGATTGCCGTCTGGGCGAGCCGTGGTCTGGCGGGCGAGGCGTCACTCATGGGATTCATCGCCGGGTTCCTCGCCTTCTACTTCGTCGCACTCCCCGCCTATCGCGTCCTGATGGTCTGGTTGTACGACCATACGGCGAGTCTGTTGCTGGCGATGCTCATGCACGCGGTCCTCTCGGCGAGCACGATCATCCTGCAGCCGGTGTCAGCCGATGGGCAGTTCACGTGGAACTTCCTGCTCGGCGCGGTGCTCTGGGCCATCGTCGCAGTGGTCACGAGGGTGAGACGTGGTGAGCTGCCACGCCGGCCCGTTCAACGGGCCGTCGGGCACGTCTCGTGACCGCCACGGCCGGCTCGCTGGCACGCGTCGCCCCTACGTCGTCTCAGGGCTGGCCGCTGTGCTCAAGCTTCGCGCGCCGACGTGTCACCGACGAACCTACCCGACACAGCCAGAAATGCCATGCCCAGGTGTTCTACGCGAAGCGTGACGCCATACTTGTCGCCCCAGCCGCGGATATCCCCGTCATCGAGGTAGCGCTTGTAGATCTCGAACGGTGTGCCGTCGTTCAACCGCCGCTCCTGGTGCCCGACTTTCGTGTTCACCTCCGCGCGCTGCGCGCTCCACGCCGAATCCAGGATCAGGAACTCCCCGTCGTCATCGAGCAGCCCCTCGAGCTGCGCGAACGCGAGCCGTTCCTGGTCGCCGGTCAGATGGCTGAACAGGAAACCTATCAGTGCCGAATCGTAGGAACCGCGAGGACACTCGTACTCGAGGAAGTCCGCGCGGACGATCGAACAGCGATCCAGGATGTCCAGACTCGCGGCCTTCTGCCTGCTCTCGTCGAGCATCCTCTCTGATTGATCGAGGAGGGTGATGTGGGAACAACGTCGAGCGTAGCGGGGCAGCCAGTGGGCCGTACCGCAGGCGACGTCGATGATCCGGCCGTGGCCGAATCGCTCCACGACCTGTTCCAGCACCGGTATTTCCGCAAGGAACACACGCGGGTCGCGAATCGAGGCCGTACCTGTACCCAGCAGATACGCGTCCTCGTACTCGGGGGCGCGCTCGTCGTAGTACCGGAACATGCTCTGTCGAAGAGTGGAATCCATCTGACTGCGTCTGTGCCGACGAGGGCAGTTGAGTCCGCCAGCGTTTCAGGCGGGTCATCTGACAAGTCTAGCGAGACCCGGCCATCCTGCGAAAGAGCCGGCGGCGATCGCTTTTCGAAGTGGTAGAGCTTGACGGCCTGGGTCGGCGATCAACGTTGCTGTTGCGCCTCACGTGCACGCGGCCAGCCGAAGATCGACCGGTAGATCAGCGAGGGAATGCAGATATCCGTCGTGCTCACGAGAAGCACCACGAACGTGAGCCCGCCACCGAGCACGTAGCCGACGACGTGGTGTCCGGCCGAGAATGCCCACGCGGTGACCAGTACCAATACGGCGCCCATACCGCACCCGAAACGGGTCGGCACGCCGCGTCTGGGCAGAGGTCCAGTGCCAGTGAGATGGCGGATGCCGTGGTTGTAAATGAAGTCGAAGGGGTGCACGGGCGATGCCGCCGCAACCGCCGCGATCAGCGTGAGCACGAGGAGGATGGTTGGCGAGGCCAAAAGGGTCCCCACACCGCCGAGCAGAGCGCACAGCGCAAACGCGAGGCGCAGCCAGGGGGCGACGGGCGCGAGCTCCTGCACGTCGACGGAGTCGAACCCCTGAATATCCAGGAGTCGGCGCGTCCGCGGCGTCAAGGTCCGTGTCTGATTCATGTCAGTCTCTTTCCGCAAAGATCACAGGCGCACTCCTGCTAACGCCGTCGACGCGCCGTTCCTCCGGCGCTGGGTGCCACGTCGAGCCGCCGCCGTCGACGGCTCGACATGCGCGACATCACGCTGCCGCCTGATAGATCCGCACGTCCGGTTCGGCGTCGAGCAGCGGCTTGAGCGCGCCGACGACATGGGAGGTAAACAGGTGGCTCCTGATGTAGGCATTCGCCTGCTCCGCCGTATCGAAGCCGTGAAGCACCTCGACGTCCTCGTCGCGGACGAGCAACTCCTTCGACTTTGCACCGGCAATCGTGGTGAGGAATGGCGCCTTGTAGCGCTGGTAGACGCCAGCGGCTGCCGCCCGGTTGGCGGGAGCGATCTTGAGGGTGATCTGCAGATAAACCATCGACGTTCTCCTTGTGTGGGCTCCTAACCCGAGTTTCTATCGCTGACTGACTGATGACGACGACCGTACGATGTCGTTCTTGGTGCTTCCCACAATCGTGATCAATTCCTGCTGTTCTCGTTGAGGCACCTTGAACGTGTTGAGCGTGGCCTTGAAGTCGACGACCATCGCGTCCCATTCCGCCTGAGTGATATTCAGCTGCTGGTGCGACTCCTTCATCGCGCGGCCGGTGTACTTGCACGGACCACCGCTCACCTCGCAGACGAGCGTCGTCACGTGAAACTTGAGTCCGGCCTTCGGTACGCGCTTCCGCGCCTCGTTGATCGCTGGATTCGCATTGAGCGTGGCGTTCACCAGCAACCGCTCGATGAAATCGTCGACCACCGTCGCAATGCTGTAGGCGCCGCCCAGTCGTTCGTACAGGGACGGCTGTGTGGCTTGCGCCCTCGCGGTGTGGATCGCCGTCCCAGCCATGACCACCACGAATGCCGCCAGGACGGTCGTACTGACTCGTGCACGATCGATACGCATGACAGTTCCTCCATTTCAGGCACACTGGGCAACACCATCGGACGGCCAACGTCACTGCGTCGACCGGATCGCCACCACTTCCAGGTACTCAGCGTCAACCGCCGTCCGATCCGCGAGCGAGCTGTGATTGTGCGCACGCCACAGCTCCACGAGATCGGCGTGAAGCGCCTCCTGGTCGTGCGGAGCGAGCGCGGCAAACGCGCGATTGGTCGGCCCGTAGTGTTCGCGAAAGAAATCGACGACACCCGCCGGCGAGAACGGGTAGTCGAACCGGTACATGACGCGTGTCAACCGGAAATCGGCGATGGCCGAACCAAGCCGTTCGCGCACTGTCGACTCATCGCCCCACAGCACGGGCGCTGGCATTCCTGGCGGCGCGATGAACTTGGAGACGAGCGCGAACATCTGGCCGATGAAGCCGGTCCTGGTCCAGTTCGCCATCGCGATCATCCCGCCGGGCCGGCACACACGGACCAGTTCCCGCGCGACGAGATCGGGGCGAGGCGCAAACATGGCCCCGAACAGGCTCGCCACCACATCGAAGCTGGCGTCCGGATAAGGCAAGGCCTCGGCGTCGCCTTCGTCGAATCGGGCCGGCAGCGCCTCCGCCTGCGCGCGGTCGCGCGCGGCACGAATCGAGTTAGCCGCAATGTCGACGCCGGTCACCCGGGCTCCGCGCCGTGCCGCAATCAGGGCCAGCTGGCCGGAACCGCACGCCACATCGAGCAGCGACGCACCTGGCGGGATGGGAAGGCGGTCGAGGAACTCGACGGCGCTCGACTCCATGAAGCGGGAGAAACGATCGTAGTCGCCCGCCATCCACGTGGCCCGAAGGCGCTGCTTCAGGGCATCGATGTCGACGTTCGCAACAGCTGCACTCATCCTGGACCTCCTGGGAGTCCTGATTGACTCAGTTCTCGATCCGTCAGTTCCTGATGGCGAGGAACGACACGCTGTGCACGCCGTAGTCGCGCGTGGCGTTCTGTGCGCTTCTCGACAGGAAGCGATATTCGTGGTTGGCCTTCACGGTCGTGACAGTGAATCCCGCCTGTTCGATCGCCTCGCCAAACGCGTCGCGTTGCATGGCGCCGCCGATGCACGCCGCCCAGAGCGTCGCGTCACACGTCACGGTCTCGGGCAACGGCACGTTCGTGACGATGTCGGCGAGCGCCAGACGCCCCCCGGGGCGGAGCAGTCGGGCAGCCTCCCGAAACACGGCGGGTTTGTCGGGCGAGAGGTTGATCACGCCGTTGCTGATCACGACATCGCAGCATCGGTCGGGCAATCCCGTCGCATCGATGAACGCGCGACGGAATCGCACAGACCCGAACGGGTGTTCCTTGCCGAGTCGGTCGGCTTTTGCCAGTTGCGCGTCTGTCATATCGATGCCCGTCACCATTCCCGTCGGTGCGACCTGGTGGGCGGCAATGAAGCTGTCCATCCCCGAGCCGCTGCCGAGATCGACGACG
>DASTDQ010000272.1:0-2298 GCA_035710305.1 Vicinamibacterales bacterium
ATGGGCAAGGTCTACGCGTCCGACATCCAACCCGGGATGATCGCGTTGATTCAGCAGAACGTCGCCCGCGCCAAGATCGACAACGTCGTCCCGGTACTCGGGACGATCGACGATCCGAAGCTGCCCCCCGCGAGCATCGACCTGGCGATCATGGTGGACGTCTATCACGAGTTTTCCCAGCCGCAGCGGATGCTGCAGCGCATCCGCGAGGCGCTCAAGCCGGACGGCCGGCTGGTGCTCCTCGAGTATCGCGCCGAGGACCCGAACGTGCCCATCCTGCCCGAGCACAAGATGACCAAGGCGCAGGTCAAGCTGGAAGTCGAGCACGAGGGCTTCAAGCAATCACGCGTCTACGACGACCTGCCGTGGCAGCACCTGTTCGTCTTCGCGATGCCGTGACGTCGTCGATTACGTGCGCGAGGCGCGATGCGCGTCGATCCAGGCTGCCCACGGGGGGAGAAGCCACAGGATCAACGCACCCCACGCCACCGCGGCCGCGCTCGGAGGCGGAGGAGACCAGGGCTGCGAGATCCAGATCAACGAAGTCACGGCGACGAGTGCCGTCAGGGCCAGGCGTCCAATCTGATCGCGTGCCGCGCTCGCGCGAAGATAGAGCCACAGTCCGGCCGCCAGTAGTGCGCCCTCGACGACGATCGTGGCGGCGATCGAGTTCCACAGCCCGAGGCCTACGACCGGGCCCCCGGGCCACAGCGGCAAGTCCGGGCGATGGGTGACGACGTCGAGCACCCAGTGACTGAGGACCAGCGCGCCCAGGAACCTGCCAATGCGTGCCGAGCCGTACACACGCTGCGCCAGGATCATCGTCAGGGCGGACCATCCGGCGACGACGAGCAGGCTGTGACTCCAGGGGTACGAGGTGAACGAGAGATTCGTGAACGCTGTGTCGCCCGCCTGGACGCGAACCGACTCCGCGCCGGTCAGCAGCAGCACGGGCCAGAGCAGGTCGAGGCCGTAACTGGCGGCTACGGCGGCGCCGAGAGGCACTCTGGGCTCGACGTACCTGGTTCCGAGGGCGAGGGCGAGATGCCCGACGAACATCTAGTGGTATGTCCTTCGTGAATCACTACCGGCCGCTCCGTTCTCGCGGCCGGGAAATCGCGGTCGAAGTCTCGTGGTGACTGGTACTACTTCAGCGTATACGGACCACTAGTGTACTGGCACGATCGAGCGGACCTTGTCGAGCTCGATCGAGTAGTCTCCCAGGTCCGACTTCCCGAGCAGCTTCATCTGGCCCTGTCGATGAAGCGCCGCCGGCACTTTCTTCCCGTTCTTCAACACGATCTCGATCTCGATGCGAGACGGCCTCACCGACTCGTCCACCCGGACGACTTTGAGACTTTCGACATCTGTCCATTTGACGGTGACGCGGCCCTCGCCCTGGAGTACGCGGACCCCTTGCGTCTCCTTGTCCTCGGCCACGAAGCCGCTGTAGTCGATGCTGGCGCCGGTGAGCAGGACTTCCGCGCCCCGGCTGTCGGTGATCCTGAGATCGGCGGCGGCGGAAGCCGACGGCAACAGAAACATGAGAAGGGCAACGACGCTTCGCCTGGACACTGGAGACCCTTTCGTCTTCGCGCCGCGCTGCCGGGCGCGCACGTCGAATCAACGGATGCTAGCACGGCAGCCGTGCGATGCGGCTAACCACGACTGGAGCGTCGCGGGACGACGAGCCACGAGACGGGCACGCCGAGCAGGACGACCAGTGCGCCGAGGAGAGTCTGGCGCGGCTGGCCGAGCACGAACAGCACGAGCACGGACGAGACCATCACGAGGAAGAGCACGATTGGAAGCGGGTGGAACGGTGCGACGAAGACGTCAGCGCGGGCCTCCGGCCGCGGCAGTACCAGCACCGAGGCGGCCGACAGGCCCAGGAAGAACACCGCGCACGGCACGAAGTAGCCGAGGACGTCCCCGAACGAGCCGACGAGCGCCAGCGCCGACGCCAGGACGACCTGCACGATCGTGGAGCCCGGCACGGTGCCGCGATCGGGGTCGAACCGTGCCAGCCGCTGCGGGAACAATCGATCGCGCGCCATGGCGAGGTACACGCGCGGAGCGCCCAGGAGTGTCGCGGCCAGGCTTCCCGCCACGGCGACGACGACCATGACTGCCAGCAGGCGCCCGGCTGCCTCGCCGAAAAGCGCGGAGCCCACCGCTGCCACGAACGCCTCGGTGGTCGTCTGCACCCCGCCGGGCGCGGCAAGCGTGTACGCCATGCTGACCAGTGCGTACATCCCCGTCACGAGCGCGAGTCCGCCGACGAGCGCGCGCGGCATC
>DASTDQ010000273.1:0-4022 GCA_035710305.1 Vicinamibacterales bacterium
TAAGTCGTGAAGGTCGCCGAGGAGGGACGCGGCATTCGCGTGACCTTCGAGGGCGAGGCGGCCGAGAAGGAGCAGACCTTCGACCGCGTGCTCGTCGCCGTGGGACGACGGCCGAACTCGAAGATTCCGGGCCTCGAGACGACGCGCGTGAAGGTGGACGCGACGGGCTTCATCGAGACCGACGGACAGCGCAGGACCGCGGAACCCACGATTTTCGCGATCGGCGACGTGGCCGGTGAGCCGATGCTGGCGCACAAGGCGTCGCACGAGGCACGCGTGGCCGTCGAGGCGATTGCGGGTCACAAGGCCGTGTTCGAGCCGCAGGCGATCCCGGCCGTCGTGTTCACCGATCCGGAAATCGCCTGGTGCGGCCTCACCGAAGCGCAGGCGCAGGCATCAGGAATCGAGTTCGAGGTGGCCAAGTTCCCGTGGGGGGCGTCGGGCCGCGCGATTACGGTCGATCGGCCGGAGGGGTTGACCAAGCTCCTAGTCGAGCCGAAGACCGGGCGCATTCTCGGCGTGGGCATTGCCGGATCCGGGGCGGGGGAGCTCATCGCCGAGGGCGTGCTGGCCATCGAGATGGGCGCTACGGCAGAAGACCTCAAGCTCGTCATCCATCCGCACCCGACGCTGTCGGAGACGGTCATGGAGAGCGCCGAGGTGTTCTTCGGGCAAAGCACGCACGTCTACAGGCCTAAGAGGAAGTAGAGATGAGTCGTCTTCTGGCTCTCGGTTTGGCGTTCGGGGTTCTGGGTGCGGCTCTCGCGGCGCAGGCGCCCGCGGAGGTGGAGAAGCACATCGCGGCGGCCAGGGCCGCGGCAGGGACCGAGCACGCGGGCATGGTTACGAGGCTGTGTCCCGCCTCTGCACCCGCCGCGGCTGCGGCGCCGGCCGCCCGCGGCGGCGGTGCCCGGCGCGGCGGCGGACCACCCTCGCCTCCCCCTCGGGAGTCGTGGCACGCCGAACCGGTCAAGGTCTTCGACAACTTCTATTTCGTCGGCATGACGGAGTACTCCACGTGGGCCATCACGACCTCGCAGGGCATCATCGTCATCGATCCGGTGTTCGACTACTCGGTCGAGGACGAAGTGGTCGGAGGGCTTACGAAACTGGGCTTCAATCCCGCCGACATCAAGTACGTCCTCATCAGTCACGGTCACCTCGATCACGCGGGCGGCGCGAAGTTCCTGCAGGAGCGGTTCGGCGCGCGGCTGCTGATGGCGGCCGCCGACTGGGACAGGCTCGAGAAGCAGAATCCGCCCTGGAAGCCCAGGCGCGACATGGTCGTGACCGACGGCCAGGCGCTGACGCTGGGTGACACGACGCTGACGATGTATCTGACGCCGGGGCACACCGACGGCACCGTGTCCACGATCATCCCGCTTCGCGACGGGAAGGAGCGCTACGTTGCCGCGTTATGGGGCGGCACGCTGTTCAACTTCGGACCCGATCGCGCGAGGTTCGCCTCGTATGCGGCCTCCGCGCTGCGCTTCCGCGACGTCGCCACGAAGGCGGGCGCGCGCGTCCTGCTCTCGAACCACACCGAGTACGACGGCAGCAAGACGAAGCTGCCTGCCATGGCCACGCGCAAGCCGGGCGGACCGCACCCGTACGTCGTGGGTCTCGACTCCGTGCAACGCTACCTCACCGTCGCCAACGAATGCGCGCAGGCGGCGCTGGCCGGCTTGCCATGATCGGCGCGCGCCGACTACGGTAGTAAAGTTTGCCGCTCGTCTTTCGTCCCATTCGGAGGCAGTCGATGGAAGCAATCCCCGTCAGGATTGTTCCGCCCGGGTTCGGTGAAACCCGGCGTCGAGACATGTGGTGGCTCGAACCGATGACCGTGTTCATCGTGTTCAGCGGGTTCCTGCTCTATGGCACGTGGGCCGCGTACCAGAACGCGCACTACACCTACGGCCCGTACCTGTCCCCGTTCTACTCGCCCGAGCTCTGGGGCGCGTCGGAGCACGCCTGGTTCGGCCCGAAGCCGGCGTGGTGGCCGGGGCTGATCCCGTTTTCTCCCGGGTGGCTGATTCTGCCGTTCCCGGGTCTCTTCCGCCTGACCTGCTACTACTATCGCGGTGCCTACTACAAGGCGTTCTGGATGGACCCGGTGTCGTGCACGGTGGGTGAGCCGCGCAGCACGTATTGGGGCGAGCGGAGCTTTCCCCTCATCCTGCAGAACGTCCACCGCTACACCGCGTACATCATCCTGATGTTCATCGTGCTGTTGTCCTACGACGTCTGGCTCGCGCTCTGGTTCACCGACCCGGCGACCGGGCAGAAGACGTTCGGCGTCGGGCTGGGCACCCTCGTGCTCGCGGTGAACGTCGTGCTGCTCGCCGGCTACGTCTTCGGCTGCCACTCGATCCGCCACCTCGTTGGCGGCCTGAAGGACGAGGTCTCGAAATCGCCGGTCCGCCACGCCTGCTACAACTGCTCGAGCGCGCTCAACGGCAAGCACATGCTGTTTGCGTGGACCAGCCTCTTCTCCGTGATGCTGGCCGACGTCTACATACGCCTCTGCTCGATGGGAGTCCTGACCGACGTGAGGATTCTCTGATGGCATCCTATTCGAGCTACAGCTACGACGTGCTGATCGTCGGCGCCGGGGGCGCCGGGCTGCGCGCGGCGATCGAGGCGGCCTCGGGCAACGTATCGGTCGGCCTGATCTGCAAGTCGCTTCTCGGCAAGGCGCACACCGTGATGGCCGAGGGCGGCATGGCGGCGGCGCTCGCCAACAACGACGATCGCGACAACTGGCGCGTCCATTTCGCCGACACCATGCGCGGCGGCCAGTACGTCAACAACTGGCGGATGGCCGAACTGCACGCCAAGGAAGCGCCCGATCGCGTGCGCGAGCTCGAGGGGTGGGGCGCGGTATTCGACCGGACGGGGGATGGGCGCATCAACCAGCGCAACTTCGGCGGCCACCGGTTTCCGCGCCTGGCTCACGTCGGCGACCGCACGGGGCTGGAGCTGATTCGGACGCTCCAGGATCACGCCGTCTACCTGGGCATGACCGTGCACATGGAGCACACGGTCATCGATCTGATTCTCGACAACGGCCGTGCGGCGGGCGTCCTGGCGTACGACCGGGAGCGCGGCCGCTTCCACGTGTTCGCCGCCAAGGCGATCGTCCTGGCGACGGGGGGCATCGGCCGTGCCTACAAGATCACGAGCAACAGCTGGGAGGGGACCGGCGACGGCCACGCGCTCGCGTATCGAGCCGGCGCCGAGCTGATCGACATGGAGTTCGTGCAGTTCCATCCGACCGGCATGGTCTGGCCTCCGAGCGTGCGCGGCATCCTGGTGACCGAAGGCGTGCGAGGCGAGGGCGGCGTGCTCAAGAACAGCGAAGGCCGCCGTTTCATGTTCGACGACATCCCGGACAACTACAAGCCGCAGACGGCATCGGACGCCGAGGAAGGCTGGCGGTACACCCAGGGCGACAAGGCTGCGCGCCGCCCGCCGGAACTGCTCACGCGCGACCACGTCGCGCGCTGCATCAACCGGGAGGTCAGGGCGGGACGCGGGTCCCCGCACGGAGGCGTCTATCTCGACATCGCCTGGATCAAGGAGAAGCTGCCGAACGCGGCCGAGCACATCAAGCGCAAGCTGCCGAGCATGTATCACCAGTTCAAGGAACTGGCCGACCTCGACATCACGAAAGAGCCGATGGAGATCGGGCCGACGACCCACTACGTCATGGGCGGCATCCGCGTGGACGCGGATTCGCAGATGTCCACGATCCCGGGGCTGTTTGCCGCCGGGGAATGCGCATCCGGCATCAACGGCGCCAACCGGCTCGGCGGCAACTCGCTGTCGGACCTGATCGTCTTCGGCAAGCGGGCCGGCGAGTACGCGGCCGCGTGGGCCAAAGAGCATCCGACGCCGCGGATCGACGAGCGGGTGGTTGCGCAGGCCCTCGCGGCCTCGCTCGCTCCATTCGATCGGGGAGACGCGGGCGAAAACCCCTACAAGGTCCAGGCCGACCTGCAGGAGACGATGCAGGGCCTGGT